>DATFET010000011.1:0-2849 GCA_035250835.1 Anaerolineales bacterium | reverse complement strand
CCCTGCGCAACCAGGCGTATGATATCCACTTCCCGTTCTGTCAGCGGATCGGGCGTGAGCGGTTGCTTGACCGGCTGGCTTAATTCCTCCAAAACCATTTTTGCAACAAGCGGATGCAAAGATGGTTCGCCGCGATTGACCTTTCGGATAGCGGTAATGAGGTCTTCAGGTTCAGAGTCCTTGAGTAAATAACCCATGGCCCCGGCTTTGATGGCCGGGAAAACCTTATCTTCGGTCACGAAGCTGGTCAGGGCAATAATCCGTTTAGGGACATTACCAGCTTGAATTTCTCTAATAGCGGCAATACCATCCATTTTTGGCATCAGCAAGTCCATTAAGATTACATCTGGATTGAGCAATTTTGCCTGAGCTATTGCTTCTTCGCCATTCGAGGCTTCACCGATAACGTCAATATCAGGGACCACTTCCAGAAGTGCCCGAATGCCCTTGCGTACAATGCTTTGATCGTCTACTACTAACAGCTTAATGGATTTTTTGCTCATCTTGACCGCCTCCTTGGCGGTTCCGATTTCATTAATCCGGTGGGAACCCTTACGCGCAGACGCGTTCCTTGCATAGGGGCGCTTTCTATCTCCAGGCTGCCTCCCAGGCGCTGTACCCTCTCTTGAATTCCCTGCAGCCCAAATCCACCACTTTGATCGGCAGTCTGCGGGTCAAAGCCCAATCCATCATCAATCAATTCCAGCCAAATGCTGCTTTCGTCGTATTGAATGTGTATGCGAACCTGCTTTGCCGCGGCATGTTTGACCACATTGTTCAAGCCTTCCTGGGCGATCCTATATAACTCTTCTTCAATCGAAATGGGCAGACGCCTTTCCCCTTCTATGAGGACTTCAGATTTCAGGCCCGCCCGGTTTTCCACTGCCGCTAACCTGGCGCGCAATACCGAAACCAGGCCTTCCTTCTCCAGCATGAAGGGACGCAGTTCGAAGACCAGAAGACGCATATCGTACATTGCCTCGCGCGCCATAGTACGCACTTCTTTCAAATTTCTCTCCAGTACATCCCACAACTGTGCTGAATAGGCTATCCTGGCAGCATCCGCGTACAGGGTGACACTGTAAAGAGCCTGTGTGACCGAATCATGCAGTTCACGCGCCAGGCGCTGGCGCTCTTCTAACACTGCCAATTGCTCCGCCTGGTCTTGTAAACGGATATGCTCAATGATAATTGCCGCTTGATCCGCGAACAGATCGATAATCCGTTTATCCTCCTGAGTGACCTCACCCGGCTTATTTAGGATATTGAGTATCCCGATCACTTTTGTGTCCACTTTAAGTGGAACGACTAACAGAGAAACAAGTCCCTTAATCCACTGGTAAGCCTCCAATTGGTGGACAGCATCCTCAGGATCGCTACCATGGAGATTGACCCATACATGCTCGCCCGTCTGGAACGCACGACCGGCGAACGACCCGCTAACCGGAAGACGGTTTTGTGAATAGGCAGGTGAACCCGCACTTTTGGTTACTCTCAGCCAGCCATCTTCCTCGAGCAGTAACACTGCGCTGCCTGTCGCACCAGTCAACTGCATGGCCTCGGCACAAATAATCTGCAGTACCTCGTCAAGCCCGATTCTTTGCAGGAGGCCCTTGGCGATCCTCTGGATGCTTTCACTCTCAGACAATCTGCGTTGCATCTGATCGTAGAGCTGCTTACGCTCCGTGACGTCTGTGGCGGCACAGCTCAATCCCGTGACGGCGCCACCTGCATCGAACAGTGGGTCCAGAGTCATATCATAGAAGTTCGTCCGTGCACCCACCGTTACCGATACCTCTTCTCGCGTCAATAATCCAGTTGCTATAACTCGTTTTTTCAGGGCAGTCAAGCGCATGGCATCTTCAGCGGAAAACAAATCAGCATCGGTCTTGCCGATCACAGGTTGATCGGCATAACTCTGCGCGTTGTGTATCCAAGTATAGCGTAGGTCAAGGTCCTGGTTGAATACAACGATCGGCGTATCAACCAGCGCAACCCTGAAACGCTGTTCACCCTCCTGTAAGGCTTCATTCGCTCGCTGTAATTCCTCTGTCCTCTGCAAGATGCGAGCTGCCAACTCGTCATAGGCCCTTTGCAGTTTTGCCTCCTGCTCTTGTGAGGCTGCTAGCCTCTCAACCAGACGTATTTCGTTGAAACCTTTTTCCGCTATGCGCTGGACAAGCTGAACAAGAAACTCAACATAACTCTGAGCCTGCTCATCAGTCACAATTGGCACTCTCTTCAGTTTCTCCAAATAGGCTGTTTCATCAAAACCAAACTTTTGCACCAACTGGCGCAGTGTATCTTTATCTGGATGAGCATGAAGAACCGGGCCTAGAAAGATGGTACCTATCTCCCGGTCTTCAAGGCGGATAGCGCGGGCATACTGGAAAAGCCCTTTGATCGGTTCGTCACGCCGTGATGATTTTTCATTGCTCTGTCTGGACAGGAGCGTGTCTGGATGGAATTCGTGCCACATATTTTGGCTTGAAGAAGCAGCGATGATTTGTCCATCCATATCCGTGATTTCAGCCGATATCCCGCTGGCTGACTGAAAAGTATCCAGTATTCGTTGGATATCAGGGATTACAACCAAATCAGAAAACGGATCTTGCATGAAAGATTCCTGAAGAATTGTTAATCGAAGCAGGCTTTATTATTGAATGAAAACCTCCTTCGAGATTTGAAGATCTTTTTGATCGAAAATATTGATGCCTAAGTCAATTCTAGCTCAGAAACTCCTTCCCATATTCATCCGGCGCGTGAGTTGGGGGATTTCATTGGCGCAGAATGGAGCGGAACAGCGTTCAGTTCCGTTTGGTCTCCTCCAAAGAGGCAGAATCGATGCT
>DATFET010000215.1:0-9626 GCA_035250835.1 Anaerolineales bacterium | reverse complement strand
GCCGTCGCCTACGCGCTGCTGCTCGCCGCGGCGCTGGTGCGAGTCTTCGGCGCCGCGCTCCAGGGCCGCGACAAGCTGACGGTCCTGGCGGACGCGCCTCTCTCCGCGTTCGCTGGCTGGATCGAACAAATTGTCGCTGAGTCCAGTGGCAAGAACGGCAAGGGAATCCTGCCTGTGCCACTCGAACCCTTGGGCGACGCCGGTGTATATGGAAAGGATCGTATCTTTGTGTACCTGCGTCAATCGGGTGAACTGGACGAGTCGCTGAACTCACTGTGGAATGCGGGTCATCCCGTAATCGAGTTCCCAATCCCAGACCTGTACGAGGTCGCCGCCGAGATGTATCGCTGGGAAATAGCGACCGCAGTGGCGTGTTCGGTTTTGGGGGTGAATGCCTTCGATCAGCCGAATGTTGAATCGAGCAAGAAGATCACCAGGGCAAGGATCGCCGATTATCAAAAAAACGGCACGTTGAACGAAGGTGAGCCAGCCTGGCAGGGAGATGGATTCTTTGTATTTTCACCGGCGAGTCTCAGCGGCGCTAATCTGGCAGACATCCTTAAGGATTTCCTGGCGAAGGCCCAGCCTGGAGGATATGTTGCCATCAATGCATATCTGCCGCGAAACGAGGATCACATCCAGGTACTCCAGCAGATGCGTACTGCCATCCGTGCCAAAACTGGCAACGCCGTGACCGCGGGGTTTGGCCCGCGCTTCCAGCACTCGACAGGACAATTCCACAAAGGTGGACCAGACAACGCGCTTTTTATCATCATCACAGCTGACCCGGCCGCAGATTTCGAAGTACCGACTGAAGGTTTAACATTCGGCACGTTGATCCGTGCCCAGGCATTGGGCGATTACGAAGCGTTGATCGAAGCCGGAAGAAAAGTGCTGCGTGTGCATTTGCCAGGCGTGGAGGAATTGCAGGAATTGGCTGAAGCACTCTCCTGAAAGGCACAGCTTCTCTATGCCCTTTTTACTCCCTCGAAAGGATGTATAACATGGCCGATCTAGCCGCTGGAAAATGTGTAGCGTGTCGGGCAGGTGAGCCGACCGTGACTGAAGATGAAATCAGGACGCTGCTTCCACAGATCCCAGAGTGGCAGGTCAAAGAAGTAGATGGTATAAAACGATTGGAGCGTGTGTTCAAATTCAATAACTTCGCTCAAGCTTTGGAGTTCACAAACAAGGTGGGTGCAATTGCCGAAGAGGAAAATCATCATCCTCTGATCGTTACCGAATGGGGACGAGTCACACTGCAATGGTGGACGCATAAGATCAAGGGCCTGCATAAAAACGATTTCATCATGGCTGCCAAATCAGATAAGGTTTACGGATGAATCAAAACGACTTGTGAGGGTCGCTTTTGTTATGGCTCTTTACTTTTGTGGTTTCACAGTCAACATTGTCTTCGCTATCGGTGAGGGATACTTTGGGTCACAACCAATTCTGCGCGCAAGCCGAAAGCATTGATTAGCTCTATGAATTGCTATGACACGACGCGGGATGGCAAAGACATCCGACCGGTTTCTGCTTGGTCTTCTGGTTCGCCGAATGTGCAAGCCACTGCCCATTCTGGCCGCGGGCCAAGTCTGGATCAAACCGAACTGCTGCAACTGGCTCAGCCCAACGTAGTGATAGGGCGGCATTGCAGCAGGTACAACTTCCCGCTCGCATAGGTGCATTCGATATCCACTGCGTAGCCCATGGTCGCTTCGAGCGATAGTGCCATTTGCGCTACTTCGATTAGCTGCACTTCGGCGAGGCAGGCTGCCGTGCGCAAGAAGTGCGGCACATTCACCTCACGCGTACCACCTGGGACTAAGACCGTCATATGTTCCTTGTCAGCAATATTGCGGCTCGTCACTGCCAGATCAGACTTGCGCACGACAAACGTATCGGGCGTGACCGTGCCGCCAACGAGGCTTTCGCCCAAACCCCAACTGGCGTTAATTATGACTTCTTCGCGATTGCGCGTGATGGGGTTAGCACTGAATACAATGGCGGAGACATCGGATGCAATTAACTGCTGTACAAGCACAGCCAGCCGTACCCGTTCTACTGAAAGCCCTTGTTGACGGCGATATTCCAGAGCGCGTTCGGAGTGGGCCGATTCCCAACAGCGAGTCACCGCTTCAATAATAGCATTCGCGCCGACGATATTCAAATACGTTTCGTGCTGGCCCGCGAATGAGGCGACTGCACTATCTTCGTCTACTGCCGAGGAACGCACCGCGACGACAAGTTCGCCGAGTTTGTGGCAGGCCATCAGATCAGAAATGGCACGGTCAATTTCGTTTCGCAGGTCAAAAGGATGTCCTTGATCGATCACCGTCACCGGCAGGCTGAAGCCATCGGGCACGCGATGATGCATTCGAGCGAGGCGGCTGAGGTTGGCCGCCTTGCCGCCCACCAGGGCTGAGTCAAAGGATTTGGGATCGCCAAGCCAGAGCAGGTTCATGTGATGCGGAGGATCCTATTCAATCAGCCCGAGCGCCCGTCCCCCAATTTCGACCAACAGCAACAACAGCCCGCTCAAAGCCAAGAATCCCAAAGCCGTGCTGGCGACCTGCTCAATCCTTGGCCGGGTCGCATCTCGAGACCAGGCTTTCTCCAACCACGCCACCAAACCGGCCAGGGTCAGAACGAACGAGAAGTTCATCACCGCAAAGATGGCGAAGCCGAGCGGCCCAACTGCCATCAGCTCTGCGCGGAACTCGGGAGCGCGCATCTTATACAGCGTGGAGCGGTAGATTAAGACGAACAGGGGGCCGGCCAACGCGCCGAACATAAAGATAACGGCTGTCCCGCCCACACTGAACGACCCCCGGCCGAACATCAGCAGCGCAATCACGCGCATCAGGGCTCGGGCGACGATAGCATTCAGCACGCCGGCGGAGAATCCGGCCAGCAAGCCGATAAAACGGGCGCGCGCCCGCCAGTCGAGGCTGGTCTGGAGGGTTGCTTCCATTGTCGATGCCTCATATTTTACTATTGCGGATCAGAGAGACAGGAGCGAATCTAAGATCAGCCTGCTCCTGCCTTCTACGGGTCGATCCTCAGATTTACCTCGAATGGTCTGCGTAAGATCTCAATTGGCAGGGGTCACCCTGACCAATGCCTGATCTGCTAAGGGGTTCGAGATGATGACCGGCGTCCCGCCGACGGGCAAAACAATGCCGACATCGGTGAAACAGACGGATGGCGGGAAGAGAGGCGGGCCCTTGATCTGGTGCACGTCGAAGCAGATGTCGATTGTCTCGCCGGGAACAACCCAAGACCAACTCGTGGCATCGAATTGAGCGACCACCTGCCCGTCCATAACCGATATAGCTATGTGGCCATCTGCGCTGCCATCTGCGTACAAAGGTCCACCCCCATGTCCGCCCTGTCCCAGGTCGGTGAACGTGAAGGTGTATTGAACCGGTGAATTACCTCCGGCAAGCGCTACCGTGGACCATGAGACGGCCAGAACCAACACCATTAACAAAGCAACTAATTTTCGCATCGGAAACTCCTTCATTTCGTATTTATCCTGAACGATTCAAACCAGGGAAATTTTGCTGGGACTATTGACCTCCTTACTTTCTAATCGTTGGCCATAAGCTGTCCATCCAGCACACGCACGACACCGGCGCTGCCATCCACTTCCAGGATTTGCCCATCGTGGAACATCTTCGTTGCCCGACCCGTGCCGACCACGGCGGGGATGCCATACTCGCGGGCGACGACGGCGCAGTGGCTCAACACGCCGCCGGTGTCGGTGACGACCGCCGCAGCAGTGGCGAACAGCGGGGTCCAGGGCGGCATGGTCGCTTTGGCCACCAGCACGTCGCCCGGTTGCAGCTTGCCCGCTTCGGCCAGCGAGTGGACCACTTTGGCTGTCCCGCGCACCACGCCGGGCGAAGCCGCGATCCCTGTAAGCGCCTGGAAATCGTCACTGCTGTCAGGCGGCCGCACGCCGATTCCGTGGGTCTTCACACCGAGTGCAAACACTGAGCCGGCATCAATCTCAAAGGGAGGCATCGTACCCAGCAGGGGCGGCGGGGTCAGGTGGCGGAAAAGCCGCAATTCGGCCTTGCGCTCATTCACACGCTGCTGTAGGGACGGGTCCCTCGACTTCTCTTCGTTCCGCTCAGGATGCGCCGCCCCTCCATCGAGCAGCTCGTCCGCAGTGAGATAGAACACGTCGTCGGCGGTTGCCAGCGCGCCGGCCTCGGTCAGCCGCCGGCCGAACTCCAGCGCCAGCCGCCGCATCTGGTAGAACAGGCGCTCGACCACCCAGTGGTTGTCTTCCCGGATGCTCCCGCCAGCTTGGGCAGCCTTGAGTAAGGTCTCGAATCGCGCAACCACGGGCTGGGGATAGCCTGCGAGTCTGGCGCGCGCCTCGGCGACGGCTTTTTCACGCTCGGCAGCCAGCTTGGCCTGCTCCGCTTCGGGGTCTGCGTCGGTGACCGTTGTGTACGCTTTCAGGCATTCGACGGCCGGGGTCGGATCCTCAATCCAGCTCGGCTCGGCCATCCCAGCGGCAAAGGTATTGAGGCGCTGGCCGTATCGATTGAGATAAGCGCGCAGGTCGCCCAGGAAGCGCCGGCCTTCGGCCGTCTGTTCGAGCGCCGGGATCACGTCGGCCGCCGCGCACTCAGCCAGCACCTGGCGGACGCCAGGCATGCTCAGGGCGGCGCGGCTCAACTGCCACAACGCGCGGTCGCCCTCCAGCGAGAAGTTATCGAAGCCCTGGAGCAGGCGCAGGGCGTCGAGAGAGGTCGCGCCGTCGAACAGCTCGCAATACAGGTCCTCGAATTCACTCATCGCGATGTCTCCGGGAAATAGAGCGTGCAGTGTGCCCAGGCGCTCCGCGCGCTTGAGGCTCTCGGCCAAATGGGCGCGCAGTTGCTCCAGGCTGAGGCCGCGCAGATCAATGCTCTCGAAATAGGCGAAGTGCTGGTTGATCTCGGGCAGCAGTTCGTCCCGCCAGTAAGCCTCGGACCGCGCCAGGGTGGGATTGAGTCTGTCCAGTATCTGCTTCGCCTGTCCCGCCATGATCCTGCCCATCAGCAGCTTGATCAGGCCCGGCGCGACGCGGTTGACCGCGCCGATCGTCTTCATCACCGCCTCGGGCGGACCATCAGTTGGCACGCCCGCGCCATAACAATATCCGTTGAAAAACCGGACGCGAAAGGCGATTGACATGCCGAGCTGTTCTAGCGCCAGATTCATTCCCCGGATAAATGCCGCGTCGACCGAACAACCCAGCGGTGGGATGGGCTCTGATACATGGGTATCCCGCATCCAGGTGAGTTTGGAGTCGGCAGGATCCGTCCAGGAGATGGGGAAATCCTCGGGAGTGGGGATAGGCTGACCCGGCGCGGCTTGCATATGTGTGCTGGACATGGAAAACTCCTTGCGCTGAAGAACGACTTTTGCTAAAAGTGTACAGCACAGACCCCCATGCATGCATCGGTAACTCACTTAATTGCCTCACCTATTTGGCTCACCTATTTTCAGTCAATGTCACCCTGAGCGAAGTCGAAGGGTCCGCACGCATACCGCTGGCGGTATGGACTTCTCAGAATGACAATTATTGTGGGGGCTGCTCTAAAAGCCTGTGCTCCACTGCGTAGCGCGTCGCGGCGTCGCGGGATTTGACGCCAAGTTTTTCGTAGATAGAGCGGAGGTGCGCTTCAACGGTGCGGCGACTGACGACCAGGCGCTCGGCGATCTGAGGATTGCTGAGGTCTTGCGCGAGCAGGCGCAGCACCTCTAATTCGCGCCCGGTCAAGGGTTCATATGGAAGCGAAGAAGGCAATTGTGAGTCCGAATCGGGAGGAGGATGCGGAATGTCAAGTAAATCCTCCACAGACAGGCTTTGCCCTTCGGCCAGGGCCTGGGCAAAGGCCTCTTCGCCCAATCTGGCGCGCACCTCGGCTCGCGCGGCCGCGGACCGTTTCCTGAATGTGTCGAAGAGCTCGCCGCCCATTCTGGGGGACTCGCTGGTCGGGGACAGTTTCTCCGCCAGACCATACACGCGCGCCGCCCATACGGAAAGTCCTTGCTGGTGTAATACTGCCGCCAGTATCCCCAGGAACAAGTTCCGCTGCCCCAAATACAACGTCAGCTGTCCGGTGCTCGCATCTACCTCCAGACCGAGACCAATCAGCTGCTCAAGATACCTGCGCGCGGCGCCGTGATCGCCGCTTTGCCAGGCAGAAACCGCGCGCCCCGATAGGAGCAACATCCGGAGTTGTCGATCCTCCACCCCAGCTACTAGGCGCTCAGCCTCGTCGCGCAGGGCCTGCCCTCGCGCCGTGTCTCCTTGATAGTCCGCCGTCGCTGCTTGGATGGCTAGTGTGCCCGCAAGTCCAGCGGGGTTATCGAGGGCACGGTAGATCCGTTCGCTTTCGGCAAGATAGCGCGCCGCCGTCCCAGAACTTACGCTGTCGTGGTCGATCGCGTGCAACAAGCCATAAACCTCAGCCTTGATCGGCACGTCAGGCAGTTCCTCCGCCCGCGCAAATATCTCCGGCAACAGGGCGCGCACGGCTTCGTCATCCCCCTGATAGTCCAGGATGCGGCACAATTCGTGGAGGGCGGTGAGCAGCCCTTCCCCGTCGCCCAGCGCACGGTAGAGTGTGATACTTTGCTCACAGAGTACCCGCGCCCGGGCGAAGTCGTACTGACGTCGAATCAAGGTGGCAGCCGCGTATAGTGCCTTCGCGCGTAAGGCTATATTGACTTCTTTCTTTGAGGCCATAGACAAGGCTTCTTCGAGCCAGCGGCGGCCTTCGCTCCACTGGCCGCGCAGGAACCAGAACTGCCAGAGGGCGCCCGTCAGCCGCAGAACAAACGCTGCTTCGTGATATTCAAATCCCCAGCGCAACGCTGCGCGCAGATTATCCTGCTCGCGCCCCAACCGGCTGAGCCACGCTCTTTGTTCCCTGCCTGCCAGATGCGGCTCGATCTCTTCGGCCAGAGATAAATAGTATTGTGCATGGGCATGCTTAACAGTTTCGAGCTCATGCTCTTGTGTCAACAGCTCCAGACCAAACTCGCGGATGGTTTCCAACATGCCCAGGCGCGGCTCCGAATCGGTTTCAGTCTGACGAACAAGACTCTTATTCACCAACGACGTGACAAGATCCAAAATAAGCAATGACCGCTCCTCTGTCTTCTGCTGTTTATCATGGATCACTGATGCCTGCTGACCAATCACTTTTGTCGCCGCATCGAGCGTGCATCCGCCTACGAAGGCGGATAACCAGCGGAAAGTGCGCTGCTCGTCGGCGTTCAGCAGGTCATAACTCCATTGGACTGTGCCGCGCAACGTCTGCTGGCGTGCTGGCGCATCTCGCGCGCCACCGGTCAGCAAGCTGAGAGATGACTCTTGCAGTCGGGCAAGCATCGCTTGTGGTGGCAGCAGCTTGATGCGCGCCGCAGCTAACTCCAGCGCCAGTGGCAGCCCATCGAGTCGCGAACATATCTCGGCCACAGCTCCTGCGTTCACAGTTGTTAATCGAAAGTCAGGTTGGATAGCTTGTGCGCGTTGGACG
The DNA here is from genome assembly GCA_035250835.1 of Anaerolineales bacterium. GTDB lineage: Bacteria > Chloroflexota > Anaerolineae > Anaerolineales > Villigracilaceae > Defluviilinea. The sequence continues at coordinate 2,073 of DATFET010000215.1, read as the reverse complement.
AATAACGCGATGCCCGGATATTGTGACAATATTTCGACCGATGGTTGATCGGGCATCCGCGCGAGATTGGATAGCTCAAGCGGTGCAAGAGGGAACTCATGCTCGCCGCGTAGGTGCAAGGCTTCGCGGCTGGTGACCAATACTTTCAACTCGGCACAGGCCGACAACAACTCGGTCAACAACGGTGCAGCGGAAATTACCTGCTCAAAGTTGTCGAGCACGAGCAACCTTTGCCGGTCGCGTAGAAAATCTTTAAGACTATCGAATAAGAGCCGGTCAGGTGATTCGGAGACTCCGAGAGTTTGCGCAATGGTGGGGATAATCAGAGTTGAGTCGCTGATTGCACCAAGAGAGACAAGGTAAACGCCATCTGCTAATTTATCGTGCAGCTGGCCTCCAATTTGCAGCGCCAGGCGCGTCTTGCCCACACCCCCGGGGCCAGTGAGCGTGACGAGCCGAGAGGTGGAAACCAACCGTTTGACTTCTTCCAGCTCGCGCTCACGACCGATAAAACTCGTTAACTGCAACGGTATATTTGTGATTGCCATCTTACCTTGCTCAAGCTTTAACCGTGCCGTGCTCGTGAAGCTTTCACCGTTTCGAGGTTTTGCTCCAAGAGTATTATGCTGTCTTTGAGATTAGAAAAGAGGAAGTGATTGTTCGTGAACAGACTTCAGATATCATCGTCTGCCATGTTATACCTCAATTAAAATAATGAGGAAAGGTTTTCATTACATGGCGAAAAGCGACTGCAGGTTCAAGCAGCGTTGTTGTCTTGTAAAGCTGATACCATCTGCTCTGAATACTTGGCGACAGGCACTCATTGCAGCCATAGGGTGTAAGTTTCACTCAATGTATTCTCAACATACAACCAAGAGGATCAGTTGCTTTAGATCATGCGCTTCGCCTTGATTTGCGCTTTTTGTCTGCAATATTCAACCGGCAAGTAAACGTGATCGGGTTTTATGATTTCTCGTTATCAATACGTCCCGGGGTAGACTCATATGACCAAATGTTTGCATAAAATGATTTCATCATGGCCGCAAAGTCGGATGAGTTGGCGGCTGAAAACGCCAGTTGATACTGAAATTATTTTCTTATTGATTCAAGAATCGCAGGCAGCGCTTGTCGCCATACCACTTTGAACAGACCCAGGTTTTTCGCCAGCCAGACGGGGATATTCTTATCGAAGAATGGGATTGGAACAGAGGGGCTGAAATCCACCTTGCGGCCATCAATTTGATATTCATAGCGCTTCTTTCTTTGGATCGATGGTTCCGATTCCAAAAGCTCCCTGAGCATTTGCTTCTCTGATGAAGTCAGCCACTGCGGCAGATCGGACGTGGCTTTGAAGCCAGAAACGATTCCTAAATCCTGGAGCAGCTGGTTTTCATGCGGCATGAGCGCGTTGTGACGTGTGTTGAAGAACATCACATCCGGGTCGACGTTCACAAGTGGAGACAGCCACAGGCGATGAATGCTCGTCCGGATTGCGTTTTGGGTGGAGGTATCGTTGGGGTTATCGAGCCAGACCGCCAGGGGCTTATTGAGCCAGAACGGAGAGATATCCGGTCCGACGCGGATTCCGTCACATAACCCGATCGAAGGCAGGATCGGCGCGCCGCAGGCAAGGATATAAGCGTCACCCGCGGCTGCACGGATCATCTGCATTGCATTGCGATACGCAAGTTCTCTCGGTATATCTTGATATCTTTTGCCAATCAATCCGCCGATGTATAAAAAATCCAGCTTGAGATATCCATAGCCCCAGCCGCGGATTTTGCGGATGAGGCCATCCAGCCATTCCAGCACTTCAGGATGGCTCATATCCAGGCCCAGATGATTTCCGCTCCATGTAACTCCCGCATGGACGAAATTTCCATGCTCATCGCGCAGGAGCCAGTCGGGATGATTCTTTGCCAATTGAGACTTTTGCGACACCATAAAAGGCGCAAGCCAGATTCCAGGCGTTCGACCCGTGGCTGATATCCTGTCAGCAAAGGATTTCATGCCAGACGGAAATTTTAGGTTGGCATCCCAATCTCCATGCGCTAATTGCCAGCCATCGTCGAG
>DATFET010000213.1:0-2861 GCA_035250835.1 Anaerolineales bacterium | reverse complement strand
GTTTTGTTATAATGAAGAACGCAGAGGAGATACTCTTTCCCTCTGCGTTTTTTTATATCTGAAAGGGAATCTTGATATGTTGATTCTAACAGCGGAGGATGTCCGCAAGGCGCTTCCGATGAACGAAGCGATCGAGGCGATGAAAAAAGCCTACGCCTCTTTATCCGACGGGACAGCGGTCGTGCCGCTGCGGACGCGTCTCCCCATCCCGCACAGCGAGGCCCTCAGCCTTTTTATGCCGGCTTACGTCAATTCACAGGACGGGAATGCGCTGGCGATAAAAATCGTCTCGTTGTTTCCAACCAATCCTCGGCGCGGGCTCGCCTACATCCAGGCTGCGGTACTCGTCTTTGACCCGCAGACTGGTCAGGCAATCGCCCTGCTGGAGGGCAGCTCATTAACCGCCATCCGCACGGGAGCCGCGGGCGGCGCGGCAATCGACCTGCTGGCGCGGCCGCAAAGTAAAGTCGTTGCAGTCTTTGGCGCGGGCGCTCAGGGACGCACCCAGCTCGAAGCCGCCTGCACGGCGCGTCAGGTGGACACAGCTTTTATCTATGACCCCAATCCACGCAAGGCAGAAATATTTGCTGAAGATTTGCGAGGCAAAGGCTCGGTCACAAAAGACATTCGGATTGCCTCCAGCGCGCAGGAAGCAGTTGAAAATGCAGATATCATTTGCACAGCCACCCCATCGCTGAAACCGGTCTTCGAGGATCAACACGTTAGGCCCGGGACTCACATTTCAGCAGTGGGTTCGTACATGCCAGAAATGCAGGAAGTCCCAGCACAGACTTTACAGCGTGCAAAAATCTTTATCGATTCACGCTCTGCTTCTCTGGAGGAGGCAGGCGATCTCATCCAGCCGATGCGCGCAGGACTTTTCAATGAAACACATATTTGTGGAGAACTGGGCGAAGTCGTATTGGGACGAATCCCAGGCAGGCAGGCGGAGGAAGAGATCACTTATTTCAAATCAGTTGGCGTCGCGGTGCAGGATGCCATGGCGGCGCAGCTCGCATTGGACAATGCCCGTAGAATGAACATCGGCACAGAAGTGGCTTTCTGAATATGGAGTGCAACAGCTAGCTGTTGCATACACAGGAGCACGCCCTTCGGTCAGTCCTGCACTCCAAATGAGGAGAAATGAACCTACCAGCAACAACAGATATCGTGATCATCGGAGGCGGCGTGATGGGAGCCAGCGCAGCCTACCATCTGGCAAAATGCGGCATAAAGGATATCTTACTTCTTGAGAAGGAGGAGTTTTTCGGCAGCGGCGCCACCGGACGCTGCGCGGGCGGCGTCCGTTATCAGTTCTCCACAGAAGTGAATGTCAGGCTTTCCCTGGAAAGCCTGCCGATGCTCGAGCGCTTCGAAGATGAAATCGGGCAGGATATCAACTATCGTCAGTGCGGTTATTTACTCATTGCAACGAACGAACCGGTTGCAGACACTTTCAAACGCAATGTCGAATTGCAGAACAGCCTCGGTGTGCCAACGCAACTGCTGAGCGGAGATGAAGTGCGGGCGCGGCTGCCGCTGATGAAATTTGAGGATGCCATCGCTGGAACGTTCAACCAAAAAGATGGAATCGTCGACCCGAACAGCGTCGTCGCGGGGTACGTCAGCGCCGCGCAGAAACTGGGAGCGAAAGCCTTCACCCGCGTCGAAGTGACGGGAATCCGTGTCAGCGGAGATCAGGTCGAAGGTGTGGAAACAAATCTGGGTCCGCTCCAGACCCGCATGATCCTCAACGCGGCAGGTCCCTGGTCGGGATTGATCGGTCAGATGGCGGGAGTCCGGATCCCCCTTATCCCGCTCCGCAGGCAGATGTTCACCACGGCTCCATTAGCGGAAGTCCCGCAGGATTTTCCGTTTGTGATCGATTTTGCGCAATCGCTATATTTCCATCGTGAAGGTGAGGGGTTGCTGATCGGGATGAGCAATCAGAAAGAGAAACCAGGCTTCGACCAAAACGTGGACGAGGAGTTTGAGTTTGTCAACCTCGAGGCTGCCATCGAACGGATGCCCTTGCTCGAGCGTGCCAGCCGCGCCTCCCATTGGGCAGGGCTGTACGAAGTGACTCCGGATGCACACCCGATTTTTGGCGGATGCCATGTGAAAGGTTTTACGATGTGCACTGGCTTTTCCGGTCATGGCTTCATGCACGGACCGGTCACAGGCAAATTGATGGCAGAGTACATTGTGGATGGAAAATATTCAACTCTGGATGTCTCCATGCTAGACCTGGCACGCTTCGAGGAAGGAAGATTGATAAAAGAGTACAATGTAGTTTAACCCCTCACCCCTGCGGGGGAAGGGCCGGGGATGAGGGTGAGGTCTTTATGCCTTCAGCAGAAATTATTACGATAGGTACAGAAATCCTGCTCGGTGAAATCGTGGATACCAACACACGCTACATCGCGCGGACGTTGCGCGGCATGGGCGTGGACTTATACCGCACCATCACCATTGGCGACAACGTGGACAGAATCGCCACGGCAATTCAACACTCAATGGAGCGCGCTGAAATTGTCATCACCACAGGCGGACTGGGTCCCACCGTGGACGATCCCACGCGGGAAGCAGTGGCAAAAGCAGCAGGCGTCGAGCTCGAGTTCCGCGAGGACTTGTGGGAGCAGGTTGTCGCGATCATCTCGCGCTACGGGCGCAAGCCTTCCGAGAATCAGAAGCGGCAGGCATACGTCCCCAAAGGATCGATCGGCATTCCCAACCCGGTCGGCACTGCGCCATGCTTCATCGTCGAGAATCCCCCTCTCCCTTTGGGAAAGGGGTTAGGAGTGAGGGAGAGTGTTGTCATTTCACTGCCAGGGGTTCCCAACGAAATGGAACACATCTTG
>DATFET010000489.1:0-4570 GCA_035250835.1 Anaerolineales bacterium | reverse complement strand
TGGAGAACCGGGTCGAGAGAGAGTATCGGGCCGCCATCGCCGACCTGTTCAAGGGTCCTGAAGATGTCCATCATATCGTGGAGATGCTGAAGCTGCGCGAAGTGTACCGTCACCTGTCGAACGCGGCAGACCGAGGCGATGAAGCGGGAAACATCATTGCCGATATTGTGGTGAAGAAAACGTAATTGATATGTCATTGAGAGGGCAAAGCCCGAAGCGTTACCATGGCGACATAAGCTTTCAAGTGAGAGTCATTCATGGGGTAAGAATATTTACTGCGAGGAAATTGCTGCTGCGGGAGTACATCTCCTTGAAGTGGCAGGAAATATATGTCACCTGAACTCCTGATTGTTATCGCACTTGCGCTGGTCTTCGGTTTCTTGAATGGGATGCGGGATGTGAGCAACATCGTAGCAACTATGATCTCTTCACGCGCATTCAGCCCTCGGACTGCGCTGAGCATCGCTGCTATTTCTGAATTTATTGGTCCTTTTTTATTCGGCGTGGTCGTTGCAAAAACCATCGCAGACTCTGTGATCGAATCGGATGAATTGACGCTGATCGTGATCATGGCTGCCCTGCTCGGGGCAATCGTATGGAATCTCATCACCTGGTATTTCGGACTTCCGGGCAGCTCCACGCATGCCCTGCTCGGTGGACTGGTCGGCGCGACCTGGGTGGGTGTTGGACTGGATGCCATCAAATGGGAGGGAGTAGGCATCGTGTTGATCGCGTTGTTCTTATCACCATTGATCGGGTTTGGTTTCGGATTCCTGGTCACGCGTCTGATTTACTTCCTGGCTCGAAGCGCCACACCCAGAATCAACTTTTTTTTTAAAAACGCGCAGTTCTTTACAGCCATAGGACTCGGTCTCAGCCATGGTGCGAATGACGCTCAAAAAACCATGGGGATTATCGTCATGAGTCTCGTCATTGCAGGCGTGCTGCCCGAGTTCCAGATGCCCACAGGGGTGATCTTCGCCAGCGCGGGAGTGATGGCGCTTGGCGCAAGCCTGGGAGGCTGGCGCATGATCCGTACGCTGGGCGGCAGGATCTTCAAGATCCGTCCCCTGCACAGTTTCTCGACGCAATTGACCTCAGGTGTGGTGATCCTGGGCGCATCTCTTCTGGGTGCACCGGTCAGCACCTCACAGATCGTCAGCTCGGCGATCGTCGGCGTGGGCTCGTCGGAGCGGGCCAGCAAGGTGCGCTGGAGCGTTGCGGAGGATATGGTCGCGTCATGGCTGATCACGATCCCTGCCAGCGGGCTGCTGGCTGCCGGTTTTTACTGGCTGAGTGAAATGTGGACTCGCTGACCGACCCAGCTTTTTTCAAACGCCTGTATAATAGTGCATCGCCAACAACCAATCGCCAGACAGCACAAAAAGGATGTGAGCGTGACAAAATTATTCTTTGCCACAGATATTCACGGCTCAGACATTTGCTGGAGCAAGTTCCTTAACGCAGGGAAATTTTACGAGGCGGATGTGTTGATCCTGGGGGGAGATATGACCGGCAAGGCGGTGGTACCGATCGTCCATCAAGGGGGTAGTCAATACAAAATCACATTGCTCGAACAGGAATTTGTCATCACGAACGAGGATGAATTAAAGGACATGGTCAAACGCGTCCGCAGCCGCGGCTATTATCCTTACATCACGACTCCCGATGAGATCGCTGAGCTTGAAAAAAATCCCGAACGTGTCGGCGATATTTTTAAACAGCAAGTCTTGAAAGTCGTCCAGCAGTGGATGGATCTGGCGGATCGGAAGCTGGACGGCACTCCCCTCAGGGTCTATTGCTCGCCGGGCAACGACGACATGGATGAAGTGGACGAGATCATTCGCTGCAGCCGACGGGTGTCGCTGGTCGAGGGACAGGTGACGCATCTTGACGAGCAGCACGAGATGATCGCCTCCGGATGGTCCAACCGAACCCCATGGGACACGCACCGCGAAGAGGACGAGGACCAGCTCAAGGTCCGCTATGACGCGATGATCTGTCAGCTCAAGGATCCGCGCAACGCGGTGTTCAACATCCACGTCCCGCCGTACAGATCCGGCCTGGACGACGCTCCGGAACTGGATAAAGAACTGCGACCTGTATTGGCAGGCCAATCGCTTCAGCCGGTCGGCTCTACAGCTTTGCGCCAGGCAATTCAGACTCACCAGCCGCTGCTCGGGCTGCACGGACATATCCATGAGGGGCGGGGGACAACCCGCATCGGGAAAACGCTTTGTATCAACCCCGGCTCCATGTACGAACAGGGGACGCTGCTGGGTACGCTGGTGAAACTGGGCAGGAACAAGATCGAAAATTACGTGCTGACGACAGGATAACTCTCTCACTCTTTCAGTGTTTAAAGTTTTAATAAGTTTGTTCCAACACGAAGAATTCAGCCCAAAGGAGAAGAGATTATGAGCAACTTGTTCGTACGCAAGGCAACAGGCATGGTTCGTTCCTGGTCGGTCATGGATGCCTTCATCTACGCCTTCTTTTCGATCAACCTTGTGACCCTGGGATTCTATAGCTTCAGCCAGATGTATTATTTTGGCGGCGGTCTGATCCCTGCCCTGGTCATCAGCGCTGTTTTCATCATCTTTGAGGTGATTGTGTATTCCTCATTGATCGCCGTCATGCCGCGCTCGGGCGGTGATTACGTCTGGCAGACGCGTATCTTCGGCGGGAGTATCGGTTTCATCCTTGCTATCACCGGCTGGTGGTTCACCTTATGGTTGTGGACGCCCATCTATGGTGACATGCTGCGTCAGATTGTGCTGACTCCCCTCCTGGGTGTTCTGGGCTTGCAGGACCTCTCAGTCTGGTTCGCGGGCAGAGGCACGGCACTGTTCGTCTGTTCATTGATCACCCTGGGCTTTGTCTCGCTGGTGATCCTGCTCGGCATGAAATCCTATGCCCGCGTCCAAAAGTATTCGTTCTATGCAGGTATGCTGGGATTGTTAATTGTCATCGTCCTACTCTTTAGCGGCTCGCCGGACGCATTCAGGACTGCCTATGAGCAGAATGCAATTACCATCTTTGGCGCGCAGCCGGGCGTGTACGAGGCAACCGTCGCCGCCGGAACGGAGGCAGGCGCCTCCACTCCGATGACCGGCGGAACGCTCCAGTTAGTGCTCCTGACCCTTCCCTGGCTGGTCTTCTTCAATTTATGGCCCAATTGGGGCGCTACCCTTTATGGAGAAGTGCGCGGCGCCACCGACTACAAACGGAACTTTGCCGGGATGGCCTGGGCTTTGATCGGTGTGACTGTTCTGGGCATCCTGTTCTTCCTCGGTGTCAACCGGACGATTGGCTGGGATTTTTACATGCAGGGCAACGCTGCCTGGTGGAATTATTCCTGGGGATATACCGATCAGGTTCCACCGCTGCCCGTGTGGCCGAATCCGGCCATGATGGCAGTCTTCATGACCAATAACCGTCTGATCCAGATCGTGGTCATGCTGCTGATGGCCTTCTGGTGGTTCGGCTGGGCAGGGACGTTGTTCCTCTCCTCGACTCGGGTTGTGTTTGCAGCGGCATTCGACCGGCTGCTGCCTGAGAAGGTCGCGGAGCTGGACGCCCGCAGCGGGACGCCTGTCAACGCCATGTTCCTGATGGTGATCCCTGCCGTGATCGTTTCATTCCTCTACGCCTACAACATCGGCGGCTTTATCTCTGTGACTCTGGCTGCCACCCAGGGAATTGCGATCATGTACTTTGGCACAGCGATCGCAGCCATCATCCTGCCATATAAGAAGAAGGCACTTTTCGAGGCTTCGCCGATTGCTCAGATGAAAGTGGCAGGTATTCCCGTGATCACGATCGCGGGAGTCATCTTTGCTGCTTTTCTCGGTTTCCTGCTCATCGAGTGGTTCTTTGATCCCTGGCTCAATACCGCTGGGGTGCCTCCGGGGCTGTATGGGATCAGCCTGGCCAATACGAACTCAGTGATTTTCCTCCTGGCGACGTACGGATTGGCTGCCGCAATTTACTATACTTTCAAAGCCCGCCGCAAAACGGAAGGGATTGACCTCGATAAGGTGCAGGCAGAAATCCCTGTGGAGTAAAGACGAACCTCGATGCGACCTGCTGAGATGGGCTAGAAAACACATCATGCGTCGTCCCGAAGGTTCCGATTATGAGTTTGGGAGTATTTTAACCTTCGGGACGATTTGTAAAATCCATGGATACAGTGCCTGACCTTGTTCTCGAAATGAAGCGTTTGATCGAAGCGGCGCAGCAGCAGCAAATTCAATTGCGTGCCTTCGGTGGACTGGCTATTTTCGTTCATAGCCAGATCGATCCGCGTTTTTTCCACCGTGATTCCCCCGACGTGGATTTTGTCGTCCCGCGCGAGCAAAAGCATAAGCTGGAGCTCTTCTTCGAGAGCGCAGGTTACGTTCCCAATAAACGATTCAACCTCTTGAACGGTGCACGCCGTCAGATCTATTATCAGGAGGAAGCGGGACGCCGCGTCGATATCCTGGTGGGTGATTTCGAGATGTGCCATAAACTGCCATTGGACGACCAGCGATTCGAGGTCGACCCGCTCACCATCCCGTTAGCGGAG
>DATFET010000482.1:0-6148 GCA_035250835.1 Anaerolineales bacterium | reverse complement strand
TCGGCATCGAGGGCCTGGACGAATTCCGCGAGACCAAGCACGTGCACTGGGATTTCAGCCTGGAGGATAAATCGTACTGGTATCCGTATAATAGGACCTAACGTGCCCTACCTACCCTAATCTATTATTCAGCAAACTGTTTTAACCCCTAGTAGTGCCGAAGAGCAGGTTATCGGTTTTTGACCACTTGTGCTTCCTAAATATGGTGACATAAACAAAGTTATCGCTCTATTTGGCACTACTTTAGATTGTGATATGGTGCGTGATGCTCCTGGCACCCGAAGATGGCATGATCTATAGTGTGGCTGGAATCAAAAACTCGAAGTTTGCATAATTATACGGTACTGCCCAATTGTAATACTTCCAACATTATGATCCATGTGGGATAAAATATAATGGAGTGGGAAAACTGCCAATCCAGAGAATCCATTACATACGATCTCGAGAAGGACCAGGGCGAACTCAAGCAGATGGAAGAGAGGCCTCAAACAATCCAGAAACAGGCGGAAGTCTTGTACGACTCTGCCCCCAATACGCTGATTACGGTGAATGCACAGGGACGCATTTCCCATCTCAATCAACAGGCGCAAGTCATGTTCGGTTATACCCGGGATGAATTACTGGATCAGCCGATAGGGAAACTCATCCATCAATCCCTGCATGACCGGGATTTCCTCAGCCCACACCTGCAGTCCATAGGAGCCAAGCTGGAAGTGTTTGCAGTAAGAAAAGACGGCAGCGAGTTCCCCGCCGAGATCGCGTTGAGTCCGCTGCAGATCGACGGCGAATCGTTCCTGACTGCTGATATCCGCGACATCACCGAACGAAAGCAAATCAAAGAATCGTTATATCAGCGGAACAGCGTCCTGGAGGCTCTGCACCAGACCATGCTATATCTGGTCGACCGCCGTGATGTAGGCGATATCCTGGAAGTATTGCTGGCAGTCATCCGCGAACTGTTGAAGGCCTCCCAGGTCAGCATCGACCTGATCGAGGCGGACGATCAGCTGGTTACGCGTGCCGCTACTGCAGACCAGCCGCTCAAAGTAGGTGACAGGATGCGGCGCGGTGAAGGCAGTTGGTTGAGCTCGCAGGTTATGGATAGCGGAAGACCGGCGGTCCTGGAGGATTATGCCGCCTGGGATGGGCGGCGTGAACTCTTCGAGGGGTATCCCATCCATGCCATCGCGATCGTCCCCATCCATCAGGGTGAACGGGTGATCGGGGCAATCAACGTTTCGCGCAGTGAGGAGAACAAACCTTTCAGCGATACAGATATTTATGTCGCTGAACAACTGGCGCAGATGGTCGCGCTGGTGCTGGATAATGCCCAGCTCTATGCCCGGCTGGAATCAGAACTCACCGACCGCAGGAAGATGGAAGAGACACTCCGCGAGAGTCGCGAAAACTTTCAGAGATATTTCAATATGGGCACGGTGGGCATGTGTGTGACCTCGCCCGATATGAAATGGATAGAGACGAACGGCCATCTGCGTAAAATGCTTGGATACACAGATGAGGAGCTGGATCGACTCACCTGGCGGGACCTCACCCATTCCGAAGACCTGGATGCAGATTTGGTGATGTTCAACCAAATGCTGGCGAATGAACGGGATTCGTACAAGCTGGACAAGCGCTTTATCCGCAAGGATGGCGAGACAGTCTACACGACCATGTATGCCTCCTGTTACCGCAACCCGGACGGGACCGTCCGTTATCTGCTGGCTTCCCTGGTGGATATTACCGACCGCAAGGAGGCGGAGGCCGCGCTGCTCAAACTGACTGCGGTGGAGGAGCGTCAGCGCCTGGCGCGCGACCTGCACGACTCGGTCAACCAGTCCATTCACAGCCTGGTGCTGTTTTCTGAAACATTGACCTCCACCCTGGAAAGGAATAACCTGGAGCGGGCGCGTCAGATCGCAGAACGCCTGCAGGAAAGCGCCCGCCAGGCACTCAAAGAGACGCGGCTGTTATTGTATGAAACCCAGGCGTTGGCCCCGGAGCGAAGCGTGGACCTGATCCAGGCTCTGGAGTCACGTCTGGCTACCGTGGAACAGCGGGCCGGCGTCCGGACGCAGCTCATCCAGGAGGGGTCATTGGAAGACTGTCCGCAGGCATGGTCTGAAAACCTGTTCTGGATTACCATTGAAGCGCTGAACAATGCGCTGAAGCATGCCCAGGCCCGCAACGTGAAGATCCTCATGATGTCTTCCCCACAGCGCCTCGAAATGGAAATCATTGACGATGGGGCCGGGTTCGACCCCGGCAAGCCGCGGGCAGGCGGCCTGGGTTTGCGAAATATGCGTGAGCGGGCAGACCTGATCGGCGGTGAATTGGTCATTCGCTCATCTCCAGGAAAAGGTACGCGCGTCTGTTTCAGCGCGGAGGCCAAAGAACAACATGGACCACATTCGATTACTGATCGTTGACGATCATCCCATGATGCGGGAAGCGCTGATCGCGGCCCTCACGGATGAAAAAGATATGGAAGTGATCGGCACCGCCGCCAATGGGATTGAGGGACTCAAGCTGGCAGCAGAACAAAAGCCGGATGTGATCCTGATGGATCTGCTCATGCCTGGGATGGATGGACTGGAATGTATTGCCAGGATAGTCGAATCCAATCCTGAAGCAAAAGTCCTGGTTGTGACCAGCCTGGAGGATGAGGAAAAAGTGCTGGCTGCCATTCAGGCTGGGGCGTTGGGATATTTTCCGAAAACAGCTCCGCGCACCTTCCTGCTCGAAGCGATTCACAAAGTTGCCGACGGCATTCCCTATCTTCCGGCCGGCATCGCACAGAAGCTTTTTAAAGGCATCCGTGGGATGAAAAGTCCTTTGAAAAGCACGAGTGAAGCGCCGCTCACCCCGCGGCAGGAGGAGATCCTGATATTGATGGGAGAAGGGCGGTCGGATCATGAGATCGGCAGGATGCTGCACCTGGAGGAGGCAACCGTCCGCTCGCACGTGCATCGCATCGTCCAGCGGCTGGGAGTCGAGAACCGCGCCCAGGCTGTCGCCTACGCCAACGGCCGCCGCAGGCCACTGGACTGATATTTAGCGTTTGCATGCAAATTAGGTTCATGTCATTTTGAGCGACCAAAGGGCGCGAAAAATCTCGCCGTTCTTTCGCTTCGCAGGGCAGTTTACGCCCGCTGCGCTCAGGACAAGGCTCAGAGTGACATTTCTGAGAGAAGGACAGCTCCGGCTGTCTCTTTTGTTTACAGAGTGCCGCATAATCAAGTAAACTCGAAATTTGAATCTTAACCTGCAATTCAGTTCCAAAAGTTTACTTTCGCATGCGTGAGACAAGCGGTAAGAAACCGTTTAAGCGCGGCTTAAACAACATTCAACAAAAATTAAACACCACGTGGATGCGTTAAACGGGGGATTTCCGTATGATGTACCCATGGACCTACGCCCGGCCGCTGTGCTGATCATCGAAAACCATCCATTAATGCGCTCCGCCCTGTGCAATGCCATTGCCGCGGAACCTGGCCTGCAGGTGGCAGAAGTGGATATCAATGATCCAGAGAGCCTGGCAATCCCGGGACCAGAGGATATCATCTTTCTTCCCCGCAATCTCGATATGATCCTGCTGGCGCTGAGCAACCCGGGGCTGAAGGAACTGGATGTGCTGAAGATGCTACGGGCGTTGCTGCCAGAGATCCCCGTCCTGGCGCTGACCAGTAACGAAGTGGCCGGGCAGGAACAGGCTGCTCTCGAAGCCGGCGCCAGGGGTGTGGTCACAAAAACCGCCTCGCGCAGTGAGATTATCCAGGCTTTGCGTGACATGCATAGTAAGAATTCAAGAGGTCAACAATAAATATATTCAGAGGAGGTAAACGAAAACATACCCCCATCACGAACAATTATTTTCATCGTCAGGGAGCGAGCCGCATGGCACGCCCGCAAATTCTTAGGGTCTGTATGCAAATTCCCTTCCGCTTTGTTTACCTATGCTCACGCCGTTGTCCTCGGCGGCGATTCTCGAGGTTTTCCAGCGCCGGGGACGGCGCTGGGAGCATGGCTGAAAGAATCAGCGATTTTGCATACACACTCTAGGAAAGGAAAAAACATTCATCAACTGAATATATTTTTTATCAGTCTTTCTGGCAGGAAAATCATTCCTCCGCCAGACAGCTTGAAAAGGAACAACATGAAAACAAAATCTTTTACTCATCGTTCACTGACCGTGGTATTGACTACCATCCTATTATTGGTGGCAATACCGGTCGCGAGCGCTTTCGCAGCCACCTCCGGGCCAAACTATCCCGGAACCGCCGCCACCAGTGGAGGCACTGGTGATGCATGGGCAGCTTCCAGCGGCACTCTTGTTTCAGCGCTTGGCGCAGACGACGATGTTACTGCCTCTGTGACACTCACTACTGCTGCGTCTCAAAACCTTGATATGACGAATTTCGGGTTCTCCATTCCGACCGATGCAACCATTAATGGCATCTCGGTGGAGATGAACCGCTGGGCTTCAGCCGGCAATGTTTCAGATGACACTGTCCAACTGTTCAAAGCTGGATCTCTGGTCGGGGAGGATAAGGCTGCAGATGGAAACTGGGACACGGTCACCAGTACTGTCGTCACCTACGGTGGTGCAAGCGACCTTTGGGGCACCACCTGGACGCCTGCTGAGATTAACGCCTCGGACTTTGGCGTTACCCTGGATCTCAAGAGGGGGGGCAGCAACCCTAGAACGGCCAATGTTGATTATGTTCGCATCACGGTAACCTACACTCCAGCAAATGCCGCGACCACCACAACTGTAACATCCAGTGTCAACCCGTCCACATACGGTGATTCTGTAACCTTCACGGCTACAGTTACCAGCACTTCCACACCCACTGGCAGCGTTAACTTCGTGATCGACGGAGGCGCTCCCGTAGCAGGCACCGCAGGCGCCACCACCGCTACAACAGCCACCTGGACCTACACGACCTCAGCACTGAATGCCGGCAGCCATACCGTTCAAGCCGACTATACCGCTACCGGCCTTTTTTCCAATAGCAGTGGAACACTGTCCGGCGGGCAGACGGTAAACAAAGCCAATCCGAACTGCTCCTCGATCACTGGCTACTCTGTGACCTATGATGGCAACTCGCACACTGCGACTGGCTCCTGCCAGGGCGTGGGCGGAGATGGCACGCTGGCCGGTCTCGACCTGAGCGCCACAACCCATACAGCGGTAGGTACCTACAACGACGATCCCTGGAGCTTCACCGATGTCAGCGGCAACTACAACGACGCCAGCGGCACGGTTGACAGCGTCATCAGCAACGTTCCAGATACAACTGCCCCTGTGGTGAGTTCAGTCGTACGCGCCAGTGCAAACCCCAATGGGTCCGCCAGTGTTGATTTCACGGTCACCTTCTCAGAAGCGGTTACCGGCGTGGATACGACTGACTTCAGCCTGGCTACATCCGGTATTGCAGGTGCGTCTGTCGCGGGCGTAAGCGGCTCGGGATCAGTGTATACCGTCAGCGTGAACACTGGCTTTGGCAACGGAAAGATCCGCCTGGATGTGCAGGACAATGACAGCATCGTGGATGCAGCCAGCAATCCATTGGATGGTGCTTTCACGACCGGCGAGACCTACACTATCCTCAAGGGTGGGGATACCACCGGTGTGTTCCGACCGAGCAATGGGGTGATCTTCCTCAAGAACTCCAACACGACGGGTTTTGCCGATGTTGCCCTCAACTACGGCATTCCAAATGACCAGCCTGTGGTTGGTGACTGGGATGGGAATGGCACCGATACCATCGGGGTCTATCGCAACGGGAAGTTCTACCTGCGCAACTCCAACACCATTGGCTTTGCCGACATTGAATTCGCCTTCGGTCAGGCAGGTGACCAGCCGATCGCCGGCGATTGGGATGGGGACGGCATCGACACCATCGGCATCTTCCGCCCCTCGACCGGCTTGTTCATGCTCCGCAATAGCAACAGCGCCGGCTCGTTCGATGTGCAATTCTTCCTGGGCAACGTCGGGGATGTGGGCATCGCCGGGGATTGGGATGGGGATGGCATGGATACGACCGGTGTCTTCCGTCCAGTCAATGGGATGATCTTCCTGAAGAACACCAACGTCAGCGGCTTTGCAGATGTGGAGCTCAACTATGGCATTCCAGGCGACAAG
>DATFET010000481.1:0-4063 GCA_035250835.1 Anaerolineales bacterium | reverse complement strand
TCTGACCGGTTTCGATGGCGGGACCGGCGCAGCCCGATCTCATTCCCTGCGCTATGTCGGGCTCCCCGCCGAGACCGGGGTCGTGGAGGCCCATCGCGCCTTGACCGAATCCGGTCTGCGCGGACGGGTCGAGATCTGGGCGGATGGCGGAGTACGCTCTGCCGCGGATGTGGTCAAGCTGATGTGTCTGGGTGCAAACCGGGTCGGGTTCGGAACCCTGCCAATGGTCGCGATCGGGTGCACGATCTGTCGCGACTGCCAATTGGGAACCTGTCACACGGGCATTACCACGCAGATTGAAACGAGCGACCAGGCGCAGGTTATGGGGCTCAAACATTTCGTGCCGCGTGATTTCAAGCAGGCGACGCAGGCGCTGGTTAATGTGTTCGAAGGGCTTGGAGATGCGGTCAGCTCGATCGTTGCCAGGCTGGGCTTTATGCATGCGCAGGAGATCGTTGGTCGCTCTGATCTATTGATGCAGATTTCGCATGAAAAACGGATCGATCTACGCGATATGCTTATTCCGGCAGAGTACTACTTAAGCAAACCTATTCCAATAGCATTGCCCATCCAGGAAATGGCTGAGATCGATCGCGGTCCCCTGCACCGCCCGCGCAACCATTTGACGACCGTGATCTCAAACCTGGTGATGGAGAGCTTTACGGCCTATCAACAGGATGCGATTCGATTCGAAGACGATAAGGTAACACCTGTGGACCGCGCGCTTGGGACGCATCTCACCGGCGCATTGACGCGCTTCCGCCGCAAATGGGCCTGGCTGCCGGGACACGGTGGCGTGGGGGGGCATCGCGAATCGTGGCGTCAGCCGATCGATGACATCGATTCTCGTTCCGTCCCAAACACGGCTCTGCGCTTCTTCAGCAGTTCCGTCCCCGGGAATGGATTGGGTGCGTACAACGCAGACCCCGTCCGCATCCTGGTGGAAGGCGGCGCGCAGGATGGCGTTGCCAAAGGTATATCCGGCGGACGCGTCGTCATCATGAAAGGCTATAACCATGACGGCAAATTGATCGACGGCTCGGTGGGGAAGAGCCTCGCGTATGGAGGCACGGGAGGTTTCGTCATCGTACAGGGAGACGCGGACTCACGCGCCTGCATCCGCCTCTCGGGCACGGATGTCGTCATCGGCGGCGAGATCTCGAAACCGCTCAACGACAGTCTCGGGTTCATCGGGGCGCGCGCAAACATCAAAGGTTTTCTGTGCGAATATATGACCGCGGGACGAGTGGTCGTGCTGGGCGACCCGGGTCCCTGGATCTGCGCAGGAATGACTGGCGGCGTCCTGTATCTCCGCCCGCAGCCACATCTTAATTTCGACAATGCAGCCATCCAGCGCAGGCTGGCAAAGGGAGCCAAAGTCGTCGTACAGGAAGTGGGTAAGAATGATCTTCAAAATTTGCGCGAGCTTTTAACGATCTATGCCGAAGGATTGAAACAAAATCATCAAGGGGAGGAAGCGCAGAAAGTTCTTAACTTGCTGGTGGATTGGAAGAATACATTCGTCCGCGTTGTTCCCCTGGGGCAGCAGGAGGATCAGAGGGTTGCTACTGAGTAGCGCGTTCTATCGTTTTGATAATTGACAAAGAGACGGCTTGCAAGATATTGCAGGCTGTCTCTTGAAAACCACATCCATTTAAGGATACTGTCGCTTAATGTCTGCTACAGAACGAGTGATAAGCTGCTCCAGGATATCGATATCTACATCACTGAGCCTGCGAATGTATAAGCATGACTTTCCAGTCTTATATTTCCCGAGCTTCGTGAGAAGCTTCTCATGCCCGGGCGCGTTTGCCGCGACGTAAAGAGCGATCTCACCCTTCCGCGAAGAAAAACCTGTCAGAGCCGAGTCGCCTTCACGACCGCTCGCATAGCGGTAGTGATAACTGCCAAAACCAACAATACTCGTTCCCCACATCTTCGGTTCCTGGTCTGTGACCTTGCTCATCAGTTCGATTAAAGCTTCACAATCTTTGCGCCTGATTTCATCTTCGATAGCAGAAAGGTAGCTTTCCACACTTGTTTCCGTTGCTTTTGTCTTGTTCTCGGCCACTGCTCTTCCTTTCTAACTGATCAGACGTGTTGATCAACGATAATTGGGTTTCCATCTGGATCCGCGATCATAAAACTTGCGGGGCCCGTTGTGCTTTCGTCTGCTTCGCTCATAAACTCCACGCCCTGCGCCTGCAGCTGGCGCTGCAGCTCACGTACATCTGTAAATGCATCCAACGGCTGGGCATCCTGGTTCCAACCAGGATTGAACGTCAATGCATTCTTGTCAAACATCCCCTGGAAGAGACCAAGCACGTGATCCCTATTCTTTAAAATCAGCCAATTCTGCTCAATATCTCCTCCAAAGCCTTCGAAGCCGAGCTTCTCGTAAAATGCCTTGGAAGTCTTGATATCCTTTACAGCTAAACTGATCGAGAATGCACCAAGTTCCATATTTGCTCCTATCGATATTCCTCGTTTGACCTTTGCCGTTACAGATCCACAACCGGTAGGGCGCAATCCAGGTTGAATGTCTCCCTCCCAGTTCGATGGGTTGCCGACGGTAGATTTCCATGCCTGGAAGGTTTGCAGGTTGGTAGCGACTTCGGGGCAGCCAGTACCGGAACAGGTAGTGGACCGCCTTGTCTTCCTGCATGATGTCGCCCAGGCAGTGGATTGCTGCTACCTGGCAGGCCGGAAAGGTCAACATATTTACTTCGCCTTCCGCTTGCCAGTGATCCGGTACCTTCAGACACCAGTCGAATCGACACAAACGGAGCGGCGTAACATACGGGTCATCCTGCGACATGCCGTACAGAGTCGTATCCTCGAGCCTGCCGCCTTTCTGACGATACCAGGCGATCAAACGAACATGAGCTTCACTTACCTTGCTAAACTTGCTGTACGAATCGTACACCCGTATATACGCCAGTCGCTGCTCCGGCAGGGAATGGAGGTGCACTTCGAACCTCTCCTGCTCTGCCAATTCGCTCAAATTTTCTAAAGTATAGCGGAGGAAGCCATCCATTACTTGACCATTCTTGCTATTTTTCAAGGGACTCTTCCGATCCCATTGCCCGGCGTTGAGTCCATACTGTCGCTTGAAGGCTCGCGAGAAAACCGAGACCGATCTAAAGCCGCATTCAAAGGCAGCCTGTGTGATGGAGAGTTCTGGCGTAGAGCGGAGCAAAGCTACGGCGCGCTCCAGACGAAGACGCACCACCATATCGTTGATGGTTTCTTCGGTGATCGATTTGAAAATACGGTGAAAATGAAATGTTGAAAAGCCTGCCACCTGAGCGAGCGATGCCAGTGATAGATCGTCGTTCAGATTTTCGCGGACATGGTCGATGACCGCCTTGATTCGCTGGACATAAATATTTAGTTGCGCAGAACGAGTTGGCATGGTTGAGTGAAACTCCAAAAACGAACGTAGAATAGATTATACAACCGTGGAAATTCAATTGTTCCTGATCGGCTTATCTCAAGTTTGTTGATTAATTACCCATTTGGGGAATGGAAGCAGCCTTCCGAATCCCTACAATTACCTGCATGGATATAGGTGTATATAACCTATCACCCAAAATACTGGAATCAAGGAGAGAGACAATGGATGCAATTAACGCCGGAGACACTGCCTGGATCCTGATCGCCACTGCCCTGGTCATGGTAATGACACCGGCCCTGGCCTTCTTCTACGGCGGCATGGTTCGAAAGAAGAATCTTCTGTCAACCATTAATCTAAGTTTTATTACCATTGCCCTGATCAGCCTTCAGTGGGTCATCATTGGATACACCCTGGCATTTGGCACGAGTGTTGGCGGACTGTTCGGCGGACTAGAGTATTTCGGATTGTCCGGAGTAAGCGCCGAGCCCAATGCTGATTACGCACCGACGATTCCACACCTTGCATTTGCAGCGTATCAGATGATGTTTGCGATCATCACGCCGGCGCTGATCACAGGTGCTTTTGTGGAACGGGTCCGCTTCAAGGCGTTTCTGATCTTCACCCTGTTATGGGCTACTTTTGTATACGATCCGGTCGCGCACTGGG
>DATFET010000444.1:0-2350 GCA_035250835.1 Anaerolineales bacterium | reverse complement strand
CAGCCTGCGTCGCACAAGCCAGTGGTATGGTAAACGTGCAAAGAATTCCCTCACCCGGGACGAACAGTCCACCCAGCGCGCCTTCGCCGAGGTGCGGCTCGCGCTGATACAACTCATCTTTATCGATCAGATAACAATCCGTATCCCCGTTTTGAATTGCCTTCTCCAACAATTTGGGCAGCGTTTGCAATTGCTCTTCGTTCCATGCGATCAGCAGCCCGCCGATCCGCTCGAACGGACTACCCACCTCGAGCATAAATGTTTCCATCAAAGGGTAACTTCGCTTCAACAAGGCAGATTCAAGCGAGCCAGGAATCGCATCATAACCAGTGTGCCAGATCGCGGTGCTGGCTTTGGACGTCCCCATGCCCACATCCGCGTTTGCTTCCAGTAAGACGACATGTATGTCGTATTTTGAAAGCTCACGCGCGATGGCAGAGCCCACCGCGCCTGCGCCGATAATTGCGATGTCGAAATGATTGTTCATAGAAGAAATGGAGACAAGTAGGGAGTAGGAAGTGAACAGTTGGAAGCGCTAGGGGTCTGTTTCCTGGAGGACGAGATTTGCCAGTTTCCTCAAACGATCGAAGTACATCAGTTCCTCGCTGTTCAATAGCAGCACAATGGTATTTAAATCGATCAAAGATTTGCGCAGGGTTTTTACGCGCGGCGGATCGAGTTTCCCACCATTGTGCAAATACATGCGAACACAACCTGCAATTTCCGCATCCAAAAGAGGTAAATTGATCCCATTGATTTCCCTGTCCCCATAGCCCTGCGGAAATGAGGCAGAGGAATGCTGCTGCCACAATTCAGGAATCTCAGCCGGCATTGTCATGATCCCAGTCCTCTATGAAAAACTTTTACTGCTTCCAATGCCCTGCTCCACTTTGCCAGGCGGCGCGCTCGTTCAGCATCATCGATCTTCGGCTGGTATATCGCTTCGGACTGCCAGCCGGAGGCGAGCTCGTCGAGCGAAATTCCCAGCGCGGAATGGGCAGCGAGATGGGCGATGCCTATAGCGGTCGCTTCGCGCGCAGCCGCCACGCGGACTTCGAGATTCAGCAGGTCGGCGATGTACTGCATAAGATAGGGATTGCCCGATGGGCCGCCGTCCACTTTGAGGTGAGGCGGCGTCTGGCCCGCGTCCTGTGACATGGCATTGACCACTTCGTAGACGCGGAAGGCGACCCCGTCCAGAGTGGCGCGGACGATGTCGGCGGGCAGGGAACCGCGGCTCAAGCCGAAGATCGCGCCGCGCGCATCAGCCATCCAGTGCGGGGCGGCAAGTCCCTGCAGAGCAGGGACCACCACCACATCCTCATCCTTCGATTGGGAGGCAAAGTCTGCACTGGCAGCAGGGTCAGGCAGGAAGCCCAGCGATTCGGTCAGCCATTGCACCGCCGCGCCGGTGACGAAGATTCCCCCATCCAGCGCGTATGCCGTCTCTTTATCCCAGTGCCACGCCATCGTGGTGAGCAGTCCGTTATTGGAGAGCCGCATCTCCCTACCAATGTTCATCAACAGGAAACTACCCGTGCCAAAGCTGCATTTCATCTCACCGGGCTTGAAACACGCCTGGCCGAACAGGGCAGCCTGCTGGTCGACGAGCAGCGCGTGTAGGGGTAATCGTTTTCCATTCCCGAAATCCAGGTCACCTGCATAGCCCGCAGAAGGAACAATTTGTGGAAGAAGAGTCCGGGTTGCGCCAAACAGGGAAAGCAGCTCATCATCCCAATCGAGACGATTGACATCGAACAACAGGGTGCGCGAGGCCGTGGACGGATCTGTGATATGCAGCTGCCGATTCGAGAGGTTCCAGATCACCCAGGTTTCAGTGGTGCCGAAGCGGGCGCGTCCATCCTCGCTGGCTTGCTTGAGTCTGGGATCATGCTCCCATGCGTAGCGATACTTGGGAGCGGAAAAATAACTGTCGAGGATGAGTCCTGTCTTTTGGCGGAGGGCTTTGTGATCCACCTGATCAGAAATCGCTTCACAGACCTCCACGCCGCGTTTATCCTGCCAGACGATGGCAGGCGTCAGCGGCTCGCCTGTTTCGTTATCCCACACGATAAATGTTTCACCCTGGTTATCGAATCCCACAGCAGCAATATCATATTTCTCGATCAACGGAGCAACTGCTTCTTTGACGGTACGGACGATATCGAACGGGTCCTGCTCGACCCAGCCCGGGCGGGGAAAACGCGCCGGTAACGAGACCGAATCCTTTTCCACGAATGAGGCGTTTTCGTCCACCACGACCGCAGTCGTTTGTGTTGTTCCCTGGTCGATCCCAAGGATATACTTCATGCGTCCCTCCCAAAAGGGAGACGCGGCACCCCGGGTGAGA
>DATFET010000439.1:0-6142 GCA_035250835.1 Anaerolineales bacterium | reverse complement strand
CGACCTCCCTGAAAATTATCTGAAAGGATTGCTCGGGTTGAAATCGATGGGTGCAGTCGTGATGGTGCTGTCGCTCAGGCATCAATTATCGAAGGAAGGCTATTACTGGTTCAACCTGCCCAAAGAGGAGGGGTATCCATTTCTGGCGCTGGTCGAGCATACGAACTTTGTATCGAAGGAACATTTCGGCGGCGATCAGATTGTGTATGCGGGCGATTACCTGGAGGCGGGACATGAATATTTTTCGATGAGTGATGCAGATCTGCTTGAGCGGTTTATGCCTGCCTTGAAAAAATTCAACCCCGAGTTTTCGCGCGACTGGGTGAAGAAGGTCTGGGTGTTCAAAACCAATTATGCCCAGCCCGTGCCGCTCGTCAATCATTCGAAGAATATCCCCGCCATCGAGACGCCCATCGAAGGGTTGTATTTTGCCTCGATGAGCCAGGTCTATCCGTGGGACCGCGGTACGAATTTTGCAGTGGAGATCGGGAGAAGAGCCGCAAGGCTGATGATGAAGCAGACGGTATAGCCTGTCTGAACGCCAGAGTACACCGTCACATAAAAAACTCCGGACTAAAGCATAAATAATTTTCGAACCTGCCGAAGGGTATGTTGCTCATGAAGATCGTGGAAAAAGAATCAATCTTGTATTTGCGTTCGACAAAATATTGGACAGCGCGGGTATTGATAAGCGGAACCTCTGCTCCAAACTCCTTACCCTGATCAGCCATCAGGCTTTCAGCGTGGGCAAGCACTGCCGGGAAATCAGAATCGTCCAGCACGGCAAAAGGACCATTGCCTCCACCGACGTAGCCATAGCCTGTTATAGTCCCGTTATGCTTGTAAACAAATCCCTGTCGCCTGGATGCAATCCATGTATGGACAGGTTCGCGCGTGTGGGCAAGAATCTCACGGTCGATGCGGTTGATGTCCTGCGTGTGGAGATTTAGGTCCAGCGGGTCGACCTGGAGATCCGTCTGCATATCCACCTTTTCGGCTTTGCGATAAAAATACTTTAAGGGGAAACGCCCATAGACACCCGCCTTCATGTAACGATATAGGGCGCGCTCGTCCAGCGTGGCGATGATGGTGCGAAAGCGCGCGCCCGATTCGGGGAATGCACGGGATAGCAATCCAGCTCCCAGCCCAGCCGATTGCTGATCCGGGACGACGAAGAACTCGGTTAACTCCTGCATGCCATTGTGCTCAATCGAGCGTGCGTAGGCGACGATCTCCCCATCCCTTTCCGCCACCCAGAACCGGGAGGCTGTCTTCGCAAGGAATTCAAACATGGGCTGGCGCTGTTGCCAGAGTGATTCCAGTACTTCTGGATCGTCTCCCCCGGTGATCGCCGTCACGTTCATGCGATCGCCATAGTCCATGAGGGTCCTGACAAATATTTGGAACACGGTATGTGAGTCTTCCATTGTCCCCTGGCGATAGGAGATTGTCATAAATCATTCCCTTTCAACGATTTGAATTCCAGTATAACAAAACCAGGCTGATGA
Source organism: Anaerolineales bacterium (assembly GCA_035250835.1). GTDB lineage: Bacteria > Chloroflexota > Anaerolineae > Anaerolineales > Villigracilaceae > Defluviilinea. The sequence goes on along the minus strand of DATFET010000439.1, from coordinate 4,634 downwards.
TCCACCCTCCGCCGGGGAAATTGAATGGATATATTCTGTTGCACTTTGTTAACAAATCACGAAACTGCGGGTACAATTCAATCCTACTTAATTTTCCCCCACCGGAATGGTGGGTACCTCAATCCAAAGGAGAGAATCCCCATGTTTCACACCATCATCATCGTCGGCAACGTCGGCAAGGACCCTGAAATGCGCTATACACCTTCGGGCCAGGCAGTCACATCCTTTTCGGTGGCAACCAACCGACAGTATACAACTGGTAATGGCGAGCAGGTCAAGGAAACCATCTGGTTCCGCGTCACCACCTGGGGCAAGCAGGCAGAGGTCTGCAACCAGTATGTCCGCAAAGGGACCAAGGTCCTGGTGGAAGGAAGACTAACTCCCGATAAAGCGACCGGCGGACCCCGCATCTGGACCAAGCAGGATGGGACCTCGGGCGCCTCTTTCGAAGTGACGGCCGGTACGGTCCGCTTCCTGTCCTCACGCGGCGAAGGAGGCGAAGGCCCCATGATGGGCAGCATGGAGGGTGCAGAAATTCCTGCCGAGGACGATATTCCGTTTTAGCGCGGCATCCTTCAACGAGCCAACTGCCGCACCACCCTGGCTGCTGGACTTATAAAATCGCAAGACTTCAGGACTTTACTTTATGACAACACCTGCACAACCCGGTGGACCGAAAATAAATGTTCCAGAGGGAACTCAGCCCGTCTACGCCAACCTGGCTCGTATCTCACATTCACCAGCCGATATCGTCGTCGATTTTGCCCATATCCTGCCGGGGGAAAACACTGCCAACATCCAGTCTCGCATCGTCATGAGTCCACTGAGTGCCAAACTTTTATTGCGCGCGCTCACTGAAAACCTTGCCCGTTACGAAACAGCATTCGGTGAAATCACAGTACCTGGCAACAGTACACTTGCTGAAAATCTATTCCGACCACACCAGCCCCCCGATCCTCCAAAGGAATAGGCTGGATAATCTCTTATTGGAGAGCCTGCCATGCATAAACTCGAGGATATTGCCAACCGGATTCGTGAGAAGTTCGACGTGCTTACTGCATTGCGCGATCAGGCACTCGCTGAAGCCCGTCAGTTGACCCGCTCCTGCTCGCTCGCCATCCGAGCAGTTCATCGCGATGATCGGTCTGGAATGGAGGAGCATCTTAATAACGCAGGCAATCTTGCCAACAAACTGCGTGAGGATCTCAAAGCCTATCCTGATCTCTATTACGCGGGCTACACCCAGGATGCCCTCAAGGAATTTGTGGAGGCAAACGTTACCTGTGCCCTGATCCTTAACCAGCCTCTCCAGACCCCTGAGGATCTGCGTGTGGAGGAGTCAACTTATCTCAATGGGCTGGCTGAAGTTGTGGGTGAGTTGCGCCGCCGCATCCTCGACATCCTGCGTTCCGGCTATTCTGAAGAAGCGGAGCGTCTGCTCGGTTTCATGGACGAGATCTATTCGGTGCTTGTCACCATGGACTATCCTGACGCGATCACAAACGGGTTGCGCCGCCAGACCGATCTGGCGCGCGGCATCATCGAAAAGACCCGCGGGGATGTGACCTTCAGTCTGCGCAGCCACCATTTGACCCAGGCGATCATGCAGCTAAACACTCAATTCAACGGTGACCCAGCCATGGATGTGGCGGAGAGCGGGCTTTCCATCAAAAGGAATGAGGATGACTGAGAGATGGCGCGCGGGCGCAGGTATCCGCTGATCGTCTATCAGCACATGCTGAACCGCTGGTGGCCTGCCATGATCACGATGGGGTTAGGGATGTTCGCGTTAGCGTATGCCGAGTACATCGATCCCCTGGCACAGTTCATCGCCTGGCGCTGGCAGCTTTTTGCTGTCGTGGGTGGCCTGGCAATCCTGATCGGGATTTTCTTGATCGTGATCAGGCATTTCGCCTATGTGCAGGTGTTCCCCAGTTATCTGAAACTCGTAACTCCCTTTCTGCGCCTGAACATTTCATTCAGGCGCATCATGAGAACGACGACCTCTGAAATGGGCCATCTCTTTCCGCGCAGGAATCTTTCGTGGTGGAACCAGGAAATCCTTGCTCCGCTCGCCAGTCTGACTGCCATGGTGATTGAATTGAACAGCTATCCCATTTCTCGAACCGTCTTGCAGTTGTTTCTTTCGAAATTCTTCTTTAAGGACAGAACGCCGCATCTCGTGATCCTGGTCAATGATTGGATGCTGTTCAGCGCCGAGCTGGAAAGTATGCGTTCGAACACTGACCCCAATCCACCCGGTCGACAGAAACGAGTTGGGGATTCCATCCTCTCGCGGCTGCCTCAAAAATGAACATTTACTTTGCATGTTCGATCACCGGCGGACGGGAATTCGAGCCGGTCTATCAGGTGATCACCCGGGCATTAACGGAAGATAACCATCACGTTCCGACGGCTCATCTTGCAGAATCAGGGATCATTTCGCTCGAGGCGATCATCGATCCATTCGAGGTTTATTCACGCGATGTAAATTGGATCCGCGCCTGTGATGTATTGATCGCAGAAGTGAGCGCGCCATCGCATGGCGTGGGTTATGAAATTGGCTATGCCTTGGGTCTTGGCAAACCTGTGCTGGCTTTGTACCAGGAGGGCTGCAGAGTATCGAAGATGATCAGTGGTAACCCGGATCCGAATCTGCTGGTGATGGCTTACGAAAGCCCTGAACGGGCGGTCGAGATCCTGAGGGGATTTTTGTCCGAATATCTTATTAGTGAAAAACATCACTAGTTAACGATTACATTCTGCGATAGCTAAAAATATATAGATGGGATATTATGAATACGGAGACGGAACAAAGACACCTCACTGTCTCCTCCTTTGGCGAAAGCTTCCGCCGAACTAAACTGTTCGGCGGAAGCCTTTTTAATCGATAGTACATTGCGATGCAGACGGATTATTTCTTGCCAAGCCCGCTGGTTTCCACAAGAATGGGCAGGACGATAAAGAAAGAACTTCCCCTCCCTTCAACAGACTCCACCCAGATGCGTCCCTGATGGCTCTCTACGATTGTCTTTACAATGGCAAGGCCCAGGCCTGATCCCTCTATCTCGGCGATATTACTGCCCCTGTAAAACTTGTCGAAGATGCGCGGCTGGTCTGCAACTGGGATGCCGGGTCCCGCGTCGGACACCTTCAATATCATCTGTTCATCCTCGGAACGGATGGAGATATTGATTTCCCCGTCGGGGTATGAATATTTGATCGCGTTCCCGACAACATTATCCATCACCTGCCGCAGGCGGATAGGATTGGCGCGTAATGCCGGCAAGGCTGGACCAATATCCGTTTTGACCACAAGGTGTTTGGACTTGACCTGTCCCTGCAGCATATCCAGCGTATAACGCAGGATGCCTTCGAGCTGGATAAACTCGCGACGCGTATCAAATCCCGCTTCTATGCTGCCGATATCCAATAAATCGTTGATCAAGCCGGTGATCTGCTGAACACTTCCCTGGATGCGGCTCAAAAAATCGCGCTGGATATCATTGAGGCTGCCTGCACGTTCCACAAGCTCGGTATAACCTATGACGGATGTGAGAGGCGAGCGCAGATCGTGCGAAACCGTATGAACAAACTCACTCCGCATGCGATCCATTTCCTTCAAATAGGTGATGTCCTGCATGGTCAGGGCGCGCCCAATATCGAGGATATCGGTCAGCTGTGCATTTCCAACCCTGCCATCTGCAAAACTGACTTCGTGGTACTGTAAAGGATCGTTTTGATTGGTCCGAGTGAGGAGCGAACGCAGATCCGGATGAGTCACGACGTCAAATACCGGCTTACTGATCACTGACGCTTCGTCCAAACCAAACGTGCGACACATCGCAGGATTGATGAGAATGATCCGATTTTCCTGATCCAGGATCAACACGCAATCATGAATATTATTGAATACCGCCTCCAGACGGGAGCGCTCAGCTTCAGAGATTTGAGCGCGCTTCTGCAGTGATGCAGTGGTACGCTTTACCTCACGCCGAAGCCAGTCGCCTACGCGGCGGGCATTGCTCAAGCTGGTTTCGACCGCATCCACAATATCGTCTGTCCTGAGCGGCGGGGCAAGATAGCCGCTCAGACCCAGGCGGAAGATACTTTTAATCAATTCGGGCTGCACTTTTTCGGTGTAGATCAGAAACGGCATGGTGGGAAATCGTTCGTGGATTTCTTTGGCAAGTTTCAGCCCCTCGTGTCCATCGAACTTTTCCCCCATTAATAATAGAGCAGGAGAACTCTCCTGCAAGATCTGCGCCAAAGCCTTCGTATTTCTGGCAATTGCTGTTTCATAGCTAATGGCACGCAGAGCGCGGTCCATTAAATTCAGGATTTGAGATTCCTCCAGCGCAAGCAGGATTAAATCAGGCTTTGACATAGATTGGATGAGATTTTACTGCTTTTTTAAAGTATGAGGTACAGATGATGTGGTCTTCTCCACGGTACGCGCCGTCCGCTGGAGGGCGGTACGGGCCATTTTCAAATTTTCACGCTGGGAGTCTGAAAGGCTTCCTGTCTTTTCTGCCAGCAAAAAATCTATTGGATAAATTGCAGATTTCAAATCCTCTGCGACTGCACTGCGAATCGAATTAAGGGTTGCGGTATGTCTTTTCTCCGCCTCCTGA
>DATFET010000432.1:0-7074 GCA_035250835.1 Anaerolineales bacterium | reverse complement strand
GTTGTCGTGCTGACCACCTCTGAGGCGGAAAAGGATGTAGCCAAGGCTTACTACAATCACGCCAACAGTTATCTTGTAAAGCCGGTGGGGTTCGAAGAGTTTAAACGGCTTATGGATGATCTCGGGTTTTACTGGCTCAGCTGGAACATCAACCCTAAAAATAGCTGAGCATAAGAAAACACGGCGCTTCGAAGGATGCGCCGTGTTTTCTTATCCCCTTTTCAGGGGGTGATCGAGTTTATATATACTCAGTAGATCAAGAAATCGTTAGGAGAAGCCCAAAACAGGGGTGCGGGCGTACGCCCGCACCCCTGTTTTGGGGATTTTTGGGTATTGGTTCACCTTTCGTGAAGTACGGATACTAATTCCCACTCGACGCGGGTTGAACAGGTCAAATTGACTCTTTACGCCAGTTGATTTGACATCACCTATCACTTCGAGTATCCTTGCTCGCGTCCGGGCAGGCCCGGCGCGGCAGAGCCTTCTCAATCCCGCCAGGGTCGAGAGACAGCAACGGTACGGAAGTGTTTCTGGGTGCCGCCGGTCACCTGCCTGGATATTTATTTCATGAAATCGAAACGCTGGGTCTTTATCGTTCTTGCACTGCTGGCTGGCATCGGTCTTGGACTCGCCTATGGCTGGATAATCGATCCGGTGGATTTCTTCGACCTGACTCCCGATACCCTGCGGGCAGATTACAAAGCCGATTATGTGCTCATGGTTGCGGAGGAATACCGCGTCGAGCAGGACCCGGGTCTGGCAGCCCGCCGATTGGCTGTCTTCGGCTCCCAGTCACCCTCTGCCATCGCCGCCAGCGGATTAGAGTATGCACGCTCTCAGGGATTGCCGGATTCAGATACTGTCCTCATCCAGGAACTGGTCACTGCCATGCAGGCATGGGGTGGGATTCTGCCATGAAACGAATCCCCTGGGATATTTTGCTTGCATTCCTCGCAGGACTGGGTATCGGCCTCGTCTACGCGTGGATGATCAACCCTCTGCAAGTTACTGATGCAACTCCTGCAGCCCTGCGTGCGGATTTCAAGGATCATTATCGTTCCGCGATTGCAGCAGCATACGCCGCGACCGGCAATCTTCCCCGCGCCCAGGCTCGCATTTCGCTGTTGAATGATCCCAACCCCATCGAAGCACTGAATGCTCAGGCTCAGAGGATGCTTGCAAGTGGGAACTCATTTCAAATGGCCGACCAGGTTGTGGCGCTCGCACGGGTACTGGAGGATGATTCCGTCGAAGCTGCACCAACAGCCGTCCCAGCGACGGAAATTGCAAATAATATCGAGACGGCTTTTACTGCCACAATTCCGCCTCCTTCCCCCGATGCCACGCTAGTGCTGACCGAAACACCACCTAGTGCAGAGACTCAACCGGTCCTTTCCACCTCCACTGCTCGTCCCACCCAAACGCCGATACCGACCGCTGGCGCACCTTTTACCCTGACCAGCCAGGACGAGATCTGTGATGCTAACCTGCCGGATGGCCTATTGCAGGTCATCGTCCTGAATTCAAACCGCAGACAGATGCCCGGCATGGAAATCGATCTGACGTGGGAAGGTGGTGAGGAACATTTCTTCACGGGTCTCAAGCCTGAGCTGGGTAATGGCTACGCCGATTCCATCATGACACCCGATGTTGCCTATACCGTCCAGCTTGCAGTCGGCAGCGACATCGCAACAGGACTGACTCCACCCACCTGCCAGACCGAATCTGGTGAGAACTATTTTGGCGGTATAAAGTTGACTTTTCAGAGACCGTAAAAAATGTCTCTTCAGAAATTACAAGTAGTCCAGTGATAGAGGCCGGAGAACCAAAAATCCTCCCTTCAGTTTTGAAGGGAGGATTTTTGAACCTTCAGTTTATGGCATCGGGTTGCTGTTTGCCCAGTCGTTACCCAGCCTGACTTCAACATCGACTGATGAGGCAGGATCTGGCCTGATCAGAATCTGGTTACTTGAACTGAGACCAAACAAGGATTGCAGGTATTTCAAAGTATAGAGCTTGGGGGCATACAGGACAACCATGGTCCTGTCATAAGCGCTGTCGGCAGTGCCGACCTCGGTGACCTGCATCCCCTGAGTGAGCAAAAAGTTGCCGGTGCTCACATCCAGGCCTGGGGAAAAGGAACCGTTCAGGAGGCGCACCCGTGAGCCGTCCGCCTGCATGAGGGCAGTTGGGTCGCCCTGGGAAGCATACGGGCTCAACACTCCACCAGTGGTAAAGATCTCGTCCCGCAGGACGCGGATTTTATCCGGCAGCGGCTTGATCACCGCAGCATCCTGTCCGCCCAGGGTCGTATTGTCCATCGCCACCATACTGTAATCGATGACGCCCTGCTTGATGCTCTCGACCGGAATATCCCTTGCCAGGACTCCCAACTGGATGGCTGTATCAAACGGCATGTTGGTTCTGATACCTGCAGAGAATTCTTCATAAAATTGCTGGGCTTTACCCAGAAGCACAGGGAAGTTTTCCGGCTTGAGCACCTGGTTGCGAATGCCAAGGATCACTTTTTGCTGTCGTTTTGCACGGCCTACATCGCCTTCATTGCCTTTGCGATAGCGGGCATACGCCAGGGCTCTCTCGCCGTCCAAGAAACGCATGCCGCAGCAGGTGATCCTTATTTTGTCCTTTCCACCACCGACCGGGTCTATTACTAAATTTTCAGTGTTGTGCACTTCAATCCCGCCGATCAGGTCGATGAATTCCACAAACGTGAGGAAATCAACCTGCGCGTAATACTGGATGGGCACTCCGAGAAATTGCTCGACAGTTTTTCTGGCAAGTTCAGGTCCACCGCCGGGCAGCTGGCTCCCCTCGCCCGACGAGTATGCCGTATTGATTCGGCTGTATCCAAAACCGGGGATATTCACCCACATATCGCGCGGGATGGACAGGATTCCAGCAGTCTTTGCCACAGGATCGACCGTGAGCAGGATCATCGAATCGGAGCGAGGTGCGCCTTCACCGGCAACCCAGTCACGGTAATCGAGGCCAATGAGCAGGATCGTGATGCGGCTGGCTCCATCCCAGGCTGGAGGCAGGTCGCTTTCGGGAATGTTGACTGGCGGTGGAGGCAATTCCTCCAGCGGAGCGACTTCGGTCCCCTGTTCGTTGATTGTCGGCCCACTGAGTCCGCCTGAAGTAACCGTACCGCAATCCGCCGGAGCCCGGCCGGGCAACGGCGTGATCGTCCAGCACGTGATAAGACCGCGTACAAAGAAAAAACCACCGACCACAAGTACGGCAGCGATAGCCCCGAAGATGATCTGTCCCACTTTGGGACGACCCCATCTAATGTTCTTGAGTGAATTTAGTTTGTTCATAGAGGTTTAATATATACCATATCCAGGCCCAGTCGTTCCAGGCCTTCCTGTGCCCAGTGTTGAAGGAGGGCAGAATCTTCCTGCATAACCTGCATCATGACAGGGATGGCGCGAGGATCGCGGATCTCAGCCAGAGCGCGCAGCGCATGGATGCGCTGGGATTGTGAACCGCTCCCTTCGAATGGCTCAGGTGGACGCTTCACCGCGTCGACCAGGGACGGCACAGCCGCGCCGCCAATCTTGACCAGAGCATTTGCAGCCAGGCTGGCCACCATCGAATCTTCGTCGTTCAAGGCGTGGACGAGCGGCTGGACCGCGCTTTCGTCCGGCTGACCTGCCAGCCCAAGCGCTGAACACTGACGCACTTCCGGGGCGGGATCGTTTAGAAACGGGATCAGCCATTCGGTCCGCGAATGAGGCGAGGACGCCAGAGCGCGCAGTCCCCACCAGCGCACATCTGAATCCGTAGAGCGGGTCAGATCCAACAATGAGGGGATCGCAGCTTCACCCATAGCGACCAGTTGAGGAACCGCAGCTTCTGCCCGCGTTTCATCCCCGCCGGTCAGATCATCCAGCAAGCCTTTCAGGGTGTTCACGTTATTTGGCCGGCGGCGGGACGGGGAGTTGTTCTACAGCGGTGCTGATCCACTTGTCGCCTTCCTCGATCAGCATGACCGGTATATCATCCAGGATGGGGTATTTGCGGCCGCAGTCCCGGCAGATAAACCAGGCATCCCTGTGATAAGTAAGCTCACCGCCTGTTGTGCGCACGCAGTTGGGACAGCGTAAAATTTCGATCAGTGTTTCACTTACCATTCAAGCTCCATTTCCGAATGTTGAAAATTGTATCATGTTGAGTTATCCGCGCAGTTCTAGGAAGAGGGATTCCTGCACAGACTCTTTTCATCCGCCAGTTTTTCAGGATTTCTCGAATCAGGTCCATACTGACAGATCGCCTGCCAGGGCTGATAATGGGTTGTGAATGAATCCTGGAACAGGACCGCCCCATCCCGCATGACTGTACGCGTGACCGTTACATCGGCGCCATTTGCGGCCCAATCGACCTGTTTCATCTGATTTTTTCCGAGCTCATCATTCACTTCAAAAACTGGAGGCGGCGCCGGAACAACATTCGTGACGCCGGTGGTATCCCACGACACTGTGCGGCCATCGGACGTGGAATAAAATTTCCAGGTGAGGGAGCCGTTGCCCATGTAGGTTTCCATCAGGATCCAGTAGGGGGTATCGTTGGTAAATTTAAAATCCACCAGCGGGAAGTAGACTGTTGCATCCAGACCTGCCAGGCGCGGGTCCACAGAGCCGCCGGCTGTCTGTTCATAATAGGAAACGCGATAAGCGTGAGGAGTCCGTTCGACGACCGGGAACCCGGCGTTGAAGACGGCGCGGAACAGCGTGGTACTGACCTGGCATACGCCTCCACCTACACCCTTGATGGTGCGACCGCCATAGATAATCAGGGCTTCGGCGAACCCGTTTTCAAGGCTCACATCGCCCATGTGCTCACCCATCGAAAAGGTTTCGCCAGGAGCAACCAGCAAGCCATGGAATTGTGACGCAGCCGCCTGAATGTTCTGAACCCGTTCGGCGCTCGAGCCGTGGAAATATGAGGTCTCTGACCAGACCAGCTCCGTGATGCCCAGTTCCTGTCCAGTAGACGTTGAGGCGACGCGCGGCTGTTGTTCGTTTACGACCAGTGGAACCGTGTGCTCGCCGCGCTGCAAGGCGTCATTGATCGCCTTGATGCTGGCTTCGATATCCAGCGAGCGCCCAACTCTGGATTCCGCCATGACATCCAGCACGTGCGTGTCATCATTGAAAATGAACTTCGCATCGATAGGCATACGCTCCACCTGTTCCTTCAGCGGGACAAGAAGATCACGCAATCCTGTCCTGCTCAAGATCACCTGCTCACCGTTCTCTGCGCGTTCCACGGTCAGCAAATTTGCCAGCACTTCCGGGTTGTAAACATAAGGACCCGGATCACCTGCTGCCGCATTGGGAATCGCGAGCGTGAGCGGCTGGCTTAATACCTGCCGTGCTTTGTCCGCCTGCGCGCTGACATCCAGGATCTGCGGCTGGACCTCCTGGACGACAAGTTGCACTTCCCCATCGGAAAAGGTTTGGAGCTGCGCAGCCAGATAGATCAGGGTTGCATCGGTTTTCAGCTCGCGACCCACCTGCCCGGGCTGCGATACAATATTCGTCCCATCCAAAACGAGGCTGGCTTCCGCAACAGGCTGATTGATCTGAGGGGAAATCTGGTTCAAGTAGTACGAAGCCACTCGTTGATCAAAGATGATCACTGGCGAAACACTGGCACCCGCCCCGAATGCCTGGATCTGGCCGGATAACGCGCCGAACAGACCGCCGCTCCTGCCCAACTTGTAGGCAGTCATTGCGCTGGTGGAGGGATCGAAGACCATCCCCAATTGGGCGGGGCTCGCCATCCAGACGTTTTCACCATACCTCAGGAGAACCTTGCCATTGATCGGATAGGATAATGTCTCGTTCAGCTTTACTGCAGCTTCCGAAGGTTTCAGACCGGAGAGATCCACGCCTGCCACAGAAACGCCGGGAAAGATCCGACCTGCATAGATGAGTTGATATCCCAGCACCCAGATGATGATCAGTGTAAAAAACAGAGCTATGCCGCCAATCAATGCAGCAGAGATCTGTGGGAACAGGGGAGTTTTTGAATAAGGTTGTGAGATAGCTTTCATTCTTATGATCGCGTATTGTAGATAATCATTATTTCGCACGTATCTGCAGGTAAAAATATTTTGTATCTGAAGATGATGCAACAAACTGTAAAATTATACCCTGTTGAAATTGTGAAAATTAACCAGAGATGAGCGATGAGGTAGGGAATTAACGTTTATCTCATGGACAAGTTTACATTTTCACTGATTCTTAGGTTGAAAATCAACTTTCAAATCAAGAACTTTAAAGAATACACAGTAAGACGCTTGTGACAGCTATTCGTTCCAGCCAAACTTATGGGCGATAGCGCGCCAGCATGTCGCGTTTCAAAGAGAAATTAAATTAGAACGCGTTGGCATACCCGCAAACGTGTCAACGCGATTGAATTTACGAAGAACCAAAAGCAGAAAGTTCTATTGTTTCTTCGTTTGTCCTGATACTGTAATAGGGCATCCAGGCAACACCAAACAGATTGACGAAGATATCTGCCTTTTTGGGAACGATTGTTACCTCGCTGGAACTACTGGCCACCCTGCCCCATTTTTCGTTGACCTCTACGATCACTTCCTGCCGCCGTCTTTCGAGTTCACTCATCTGCCGTTTGAGATCATCGATCGTATCCCGTGATTCCTCCACGTCTGCTTTAGCTTGTTCGGCCAACCGCCGCTTGCTGAGTGAGGTGGAAAGCCTGCGCGTCCTCCCTTTGCTGAAAATACCGGTCAGGTTTTCAAAATGAGCACCGGTCTCCTCCATCTTGCGATGTGAAAGCTCTGTTTCATCTTCGCGAAGTTCTCGTTCTTCACGCATGATTCTGTCTTCAATTGTCCTGATCTGGCGATCGATGGAGGCTGTCCTTTTCGCGATATCGGCATCACGCGCATCGCGGGCTGCATCAGAGCAGGCTTTCATAAATTCCGCCTGGCTGATGTCCGGACCCGCAAATACCTTCAGCGTCTGATTGGCGCGTGCCTTGACCGAGGTAGACCGATACACCCAATTGGTGAAGTCCTTC
>DATFET010000430.1:0-4545 GCA_035250835.1 Anaerolineales bacterium | reverse complement strand
TACAACAGCCAGTGGAACCTATTTTGCGTAAGACGATTTATTCTGACTTCTCGACCACGTAACAGACCAGCTGGTCGCCGACTTGAATATCACTGAAATTCTTGAAGCCAACACCGCACTCATAACCTTGCCGAACTTCTTTCACATCGTCCTTCTCGTGACGAAGGGATCCCATATCGCCTTCGAAGACGAGGTCCGTGCCGCGATACAGACGGACGCGGGCGTTGCGGCGCAACTCGCCATCGGTCACCCGGCAGCCAGCCACTCTTCCAAATTTGGAGGCGGAGAATACGGCCAGCACCTGGGCGCGCCCGATGATCTTTTCCTTTGTCTTAGGTTCAAGCATGCCGCTGAGCGCCTTTTCGATATCCTCGGTCATGCGGTAGATAATCTCGTACAGGCGGATATCCACGCCTTCCTTTTCAGCCAGGCGGCGGGCAGAAACATCTGCCTGGACGTTGAAGCCGATGATGATGGCATTAGAGGCTGAGGCCAGCATGATATCGTTATCGCCGATATTGCCTGTTTCAGAATACAGGACTTTTATACCGATCTCGCCTTCGCCAAGTTTATTCAACTCGGTCACGATGGGGTCGAGCGAGCCCTGTACATCTGCTTTGACGATCAGGTTGAGCTCCTTCGCCTCGCCCGCCTGAACGTTTGCGAACAGGTCTTCGAGTGATACCTTCTTCCTTGCCTGTGCCTGGGATTTTAACGATTCAGCCCGCCCTGAGACAATGGTACGTGCTTCCCGTTCAGAATCCACCACTTCGAACACATCACCTGCAGAAGGAACGTCGCTCAAACCCATCACAGCCACCGGCATGGACGGACCAGCTTTCTTGACCGGTTTGCCCTTATAGTCAGAAAGAGCACGCAGCTTACCGTGTGACGTCCCGGCTACGACAATACTGCCTGATTCAAGTGTCCCATTCTGGACCAGCAGCGTGGCAAGTACACCTTTCGATTTATCCAGCTCAGCCTCGATCACGGTACCGATCACCTTGCCATTCGGGTTCGCCTTGATCTCCATATTATCTGCAATCAGCAAAATTCCTTCGAGCAGGTCATCAATTCCCTGCTTCTGCTTGGCGGAGACCGGAATGACCATGGTGCTGCCACCCCACTCATCGGGGACAAGCTCCTGCTCGGCAAGCTGCTGCTTGACGCGTTCCGGGTTGGCGTTGGCTTTATCGATCTTGTTCAACGCCACCATGATCGGGACCCGCGCTGCCTTCGCATGCGCGATCGCCTCGCGGGTCTGAGGCATGACGCCGTCATCGGCCGCGACAACCAGCACGACGATGTCCGCGCCCTGAGCGCCGCGCGCCCGCATCTGTGTGAAGGCGGCATGACCGGGCGTATCGAGGAAGGTGATCAATCTGCCCTTCATCTCGACCTGGTACGCGCCGATATGCTGGGTAATGCCGCCCGCTTCACCGGCAGCCACGTCCGTCTGACGGATCGCGTCGAGCAGGCTGGTCTTTCCATGGTCCACATGACCGAGGATGGTTACAACGGGAGGGCGATTTGTCAGATTCGAACTATCCTCCCCCGCGATCATCTGCCGCCACAGCGGTACCTCGCCTGTTTCGACCTTTACTTCCTCCACAACCTCAGGGACGGCCTCAAAGCCATATTCACCAACCACGATCGCGGCGGTGTCAAAATCGACAGACTGATTAATGGTCGCCATTACACCATTAGACATCAGCTTTTTTATCAGATCAATGGGGCTTTTTTGTATCTTTTGTGCCAGGTCGCGTATGACAATGCTGGCAGGCAATTCAAGTTTGTTACCGTTCGTGCTCATGGGCTACCTCCACAATTCGATCTCAATGAATAACGTGCGGGACGCACAGTATTCATTTGCGGCAAGCCCAGTGAGCGATTCAAACAATCACATTCTGGTTACTCGCCGACCCCTACAATATCTGCCTCAACAGGCAGCGAGTGCATAAAATTTTCCAACCGGGCGCGGTCATCTGCTGTTAAGTTTGTTTTTAATGCGTGCTCCAATGCGCCTCTAAATGCGCGTTCCCAGCATTCCCGGCGGTCATGCAGGTAGGCTCCCCTTCCCGCCAGTTTACCGGTCGGGTCCACCTGCACTCCTTCGGCTGTGCGCACAAGGCGGATCATCCTGCGTTTGGGCAGAACTTCGCGGCAGCCCACACAAGTCCGCTGAGGCACATGTTTCACACGCTGAACAGTTTTCTTGGACACCTTCATCTCACGTCATTGCAATGTGCAATGACAGTTACTACCTGTTTCATACTGTATCAAAGACTCCAGACAAATCGTAAGCCGCGATTCACAGTTTGAGATTCGATCATTCTGCGGCACTCCGTAACTATACTACCAATTTTCACCAAATTCATCGTCGCCGCGTTTGTGCTTCTTGCGGCCCACAACTTCGCCGCGTTCCTCGTCGAACTCCAGCTCGACGCTCTTCTTTTTGCCTTTCTTGCCCTTCTTCTTATCGCCGGATTCATCTTCCTCTCCAGCGGCAGTCTGGAAGATCTCTGGCTTCATGGAGAAGAGCTCATCCAGGGAGACGCCATCCTTGGCGTGCTCATCATCCTCTTCTTCGACGCCTTTCCTCGGCTCCTTCTTAGCCGGTACCGGTTTCCCAACAACCGGCGCTTCCTCAGCCCCAACGACTTCAGCAGGGACGGCTGCGGCAACCTCCGCGGCGATTGCCTCAACCTCGGTCTGAAGTTCAGTCGTTACAGGCTCGAGCGCTGCCTCAGTCGCAGGCTCGACAGGAGCCGGCTCGGGGAACGTCAATGCGGCAATCGTCTCTTCGATGTTCTGCATTGCCTTGGGACCGATGCCCGCTAGTCCAAGAATGCGGTTCTGGTCCATCTTCATGGACATCATCAGCGCGCCAACTGTGTCGATGCCCGCTTCGACCAGAATATTGAAGACGTGTTCCTTCAATCCAAGTTCTTCGAGAGGCATACCAAACGCGGCGGTGGGAACTTCCGAGCGAGCGCTGGCAGTCTTCTCCTCTACCGCGCGGGCGGCGTCTTCCTTGATCTGGATCGTGCGGCGTTCCACGCGGTCCACAAACTGGCCGATCATCGTATATTCTTCCGGCGTGACCGGTCGATTTTCCGCCTTCTTTGCCAGCACTTCCTCGACCGCCGGGATCGTCTCTACGGCATTGGGCAGGAGCGCGCTCAATTCAGCATCGCTATGCAGCTTCTGCACGGCATCGGCTGCCGCCTCTGCCAGCGACTTGATGTCTATGCGCCAGCCGGTCAGCTTGGCAGCCAGACGGGCGTTTTGTCCATCGCGCCCAATGGCAAGGCTGAGCTGATCCTCCCCTACAACCACAGTCGCGGTGCGGTTGCCTTCCGCTTCCGAAAGATACACGCCACTGACACGGGCCGGGCTGATGGCCTTGGAAATATAAACAACGGGATCCTGATCCCACTGGATAATATCGATCTTTTCGTCGTGCAATTCCTTGACGATCGCCTGAATACGCACGCCCTTGATCCCCACACAGGCGCCAACCGGGTCCACACCTGCCTGGGTTGCCATCACAGCGACTTTGGCGCGGGCGCCCGGCTCACGAGCAATCGCACGGATCTCGACCACACCGTGATAGATCTCAGGGACTTCGTTCTCGAGCAAACGGCGCAGGAAGTTACGATGAGCGCGTGAGAGAACGATCTGGGGTCCGCGTGAACCGTCTTTCACTTCCAGCACGACGGCGCGCACGCGATCATGCAGCTTGAAGCGCTCGCCAGGAATCCGCTGGTTGCTCGGCAGCACGCCCTCTGCTTTCATGTCGAGGCCCAGGGTTGTCGCCTGTGCATTCGTAGCCTGAACGATGCCGCTGACGATCTCACCGACCTGCCGCTCGAAGTATTGCATCTGGTTGGAACGCTCTGCCTCACGGATGCGCTGCTGGATCACCTGACGCGCGGTCTGAGCGGCGACGCGGCCAAAATCTGCCGGTGTCGTTTCCACCACCACCATGTCGCCCAACTGGGCTTCAGGGCTGACCTTGCGCGCTTCATCCAACAGGACTTCGGTCTTCGGTTCCTGGACATCCTCAACAACTTCCTTTTCAGCGAAGACCATCACCTTGCCGGTGTCAGGATCGATCTTGGCTTCCACGTGCTGCGCGGTGGACGCGTTGACAGCCCGCCGATAAGCCGAAACCATCGCGGACTCAATCGCTCCAAGGATAACCTCCTTGGAAAGTTGTTTTTCCTCCAGCACTTCGTTGAAAGCCAGGGCGAACTCGTTCTTTGACATGCTAACTGCTCCGTTTATTCCTTATTACAAGCAGAAAAGTGGGGGTTGCCCACTTCTCGGTGCGTGCGGTAATCGATTCGTCGTACGAAAGAGATTCTAGCACAGGCAATTAAAACTTGCAAGATATAATACCCGCCATGGATCAAAGAAATCTCGACAAAGCTGCCCTGCGAGGCGAACCATCTTACGTCTGGCGGGCCGGGCAGCAGCGAAGATTGGACATGATCGTTGAAGCGGCGGGTGAACGCATTCAAGGAAAGGTCCTGGAAAATG
>DATFET010000426.1:0-5050 GCA_035250835.1 Anaerolineales bacterium | reverse complement strand
AATTTTCCATGATAGTTACCCAGATTTGGGGTGAGAGCGTGGGGTCGCACGCTCTCACCCCAAATCTGGTCTCCTTTACAGCAAAGTCTGGAGAATCCAGGTAAATATAATGACTGACAAACTCCGCTTGTATTGGCCGCTGATCAAATCGCTTCAAACAGGTTTGCTGCTTTCGACAGGCATCGCGGGTTATTTAAGCTCGAGTCCGCCTTTTAGCCTTTCGCTCCTGCTCGGTTTGACCGTGAGCCTCTTTTTGGCGATCAGCGGAAGCACCATCATGAACATGTGGTACGACCGTGACATCGACGCGAAGATGAAGCGGACTCACATGCGCCCGGCCGCTTCGGGGAAACTGGACAGCCGCGAGGTGTTCACGGTAGGCATGACAATCTCCCTGTTAGGGATCGGACCTGCGTTTCTCATAGCCCCAGCGTACGGACTGGTTGTCTTCGCTGGCTGGTTCTTCGATGTGATCGTCTACACCGTCTGGCTGAAGCGCCGCACCTGCTGGAGCATTTTATGGGGCGGTATTTCAGGCGCGATGCCCATCCTTTCGGGTCGGGTGCTGGCAGTCGGCGGGATCGACCTGGTTGGTATCCTGCTTGGGCTTTCCATCCTCTTTTGGATCCCCACTCATACACTGACCTATTCCATGAAGTTCCGCAATGATTATAAAAATGCGGGCGTGCCAACCTTCCCTGAAACGTATGGCGAGCGTTTCACCCGCATGACCATCGCAGTCTCTTCCATCCTGGCGGCTATTTCCATTGGCTGGGCAAGTGTCCTGATCGGGTTGAGCGCGGGATTACTGAGTCTGATCGCAGTATTGACGGCGGTCATGCTCATCCTGGCCTTCGCCACCCTGCGCATCCACACCGACAGGATGAACTTTATGCTGTTCCGTTATGCGTCGGTCTATATGTTGAGCGCAATGATGATTTTGTCCCTCCAGGGGTTGTTCTGATCGAGCGGGCCTATCTTATCCAAAGGAGTTGCTCAAAATGCCCGGCCTCACCAGTATCGCCATTCAGGTCGCCAACATGGAAGCCATACTGGCTTTCTACTCCAAGGCGTTTCAGATCGAGTTTCGAGAAGTGGACACCTACGGCATCCGCTCGCAGTTCGGGGAAATGGATGGGTTTACTCTGAAGTTTGTCCCGATCCGGGACAAAGCAGACTTCGAGAACTTTCCCGTCAATCAACCTGGATTCAGGGTGCCGGACGTCGAAGCTGTTGTTAACCTGGCGATTCAACATGAGGGACGTCAGGAAGGACAGATTATCCGAAGCGGCGGAAAGAGGCAGGCTGCTGTGCGCGACCCGGATGGGAATACCATCGAGCTGTATTCGGAGGAATAGCCGGCAGCTCGTCAAAACGCTCTCTTTGATCTCCCTATTGATTTTTGTATTGTTCTTCTGTACAATCAATCTCACCCCACAGCATTCCATCATAGACTGTATCACTTTGATGAACGATACATTTACGCTGCTTCCCAGGTATTCTCATTGCATCCGCTATCGCAGATCAACCCGGATGGGTTACCCAGACGCGATCCATCCGCTCGTATCGTCGCGGCAATTTTATATTCTGCATTCAAATGAGCCAGGAATTTCAGGATGACCCCAGAAATCGCCGAAACTGCTCTCGATCGATATTTCCAGGCCATGACTGAGTTACAGTCGCGTGTTGTGCAAGGTCAACGGGTAAAGCTGCTGGAAACTGCCCAAAGGATGGCAGAAACCACGCGAGCACATCAACGGATCTTCCTCTTCGGCAGCGGCCATTCGCATTTGATCGCTGAGGAAGGCTTCTATCGGGCAGGCGGACTGGCAAATGTTGTCTCGATCCTGACCGAGCATCTGATGCTGCATCATTTGCCGTCGCTGGGGTCACGCCTCGAACGCACGCCTGACCTGGCTGAGTTGATCCTGGAACGGTATCAGCCTCAGTCGGGCGAGATGCTTTTCGTGTTTTCGAACAGCGGGGTCAATCGCCTGCCGGTTGAAATGGCAATGTGCGGTCGGAAAAAAGGATTGTTTGTTGTCGGAATCTCGTCGTTTGATTATGCCCGTCAGGCTCCGCTTTCTGACCTGGGAGTACGGCTGGATCAAAGCGCGGATCTGGCGCTGGACAACGGCGGCGTCCCCGGCGACGCGCTGCTCGAACTGAAAAATTTGCCCTGGCGCGTCGCGCCTTCCTCCACCGTCATCTGTGCCCTGATCTGGAACTGTCTGGTTTCCGAAACGGCTCGATTGCTGCTCGAGTCCGGGATCGAACCGCCAATATTCGTCAGCCTCAATCTCGGCGGCGCCGCGCAGCACAACCAGTCACTTCTGGATACGTGGCGTCCGCGTAATATTCATTTATAGGATCCCATGTCTTCTCCCCGTGAGCAATATGCCATTGGCATTGATATCGGCGCAACGAAGATCGCCTCGGTCCTGCTCTCCAAGACAGGTGAGCTGGTCACGTCCTCGCAGGTGCTCACGCGTGCCGACCAGGGCATGCAGACGATTTTCGATAAAGTTGCCGACCAGATCCTGGCTCTCGCCCGGCAATGCCCGGGAGAACTCGTGGGCGTGGGAGTTGGGTCGCCCGGTAAAGTGGATTCCGAGCACGGCAAGGTATATAACGCCATCAATCTTGGATGGACAGAGGCGAATCTTGCCGAAGAGGTTGCCAGCCGACTTGGACAGCTGGCAAACATGGTGCCGCTCTGGATCCAAAAAGATGCCAACCTGAGCGCCTTAGGTGAGTATTATTTTGGAGCCTGCCAGGGCCTGCATGATTTTATTTATCTTGGCATTGGCTCCGGCCTGGGTGCAGGCATCATCAGCAGTGGTCACCTGATTACCGGTGGTGACTGGTACGCCGCCGATGTTGGGCATTTATCCGTCGATCCTGACGGGCTGACATGCGTCTGCGGCAGCCAGGGCTGCGCAGAGACCATCGCTTCCGGACCCGGGTTGGTGCGTGTGACGATCCAGAAGCTGGCCATGTCTCCGGGCAGGAGTATGCTTTCGAACAAGTTCGAGCTGACATCCACGGATGTGCTGAGCGCCGCGCGTGAAGGGGATGCACTGTCTTTGCAGGCTTTGGCTGAGGTGGGCCGCGTCCTGGGCATGATCATGTCTGCCTGCACAGCCATCCTCAACCCATCGCGCTATGTCGTGGGCGGCGGTCTCGGGCTGGCAGGCTTCGACTTCATCGTGCCGGCCGCCCGGGAGGAATTGATGAGGCGCACCATCCCTGAGAGTCGCAGCCTGCTGGAGATCGTACCCTCCCGCGTCGAATCGCCGGCCATCGGCGCTGCCTGCCTAGTCTGGTATTCTCTCTCAGGAAAAGTAGTCTGAGTTGGAACTGCGATCTAAATGCAACCAGTGAAATGAAAGGAGGTGATGTCTCTAAACGAGAATCTTTGCTTGTCGAATGTAAGATGAAGTGATCCATACGAAAAGGAGAAGAAAATGCGTAAATTGTTGACCCTGATCAGCCTGCTGGCTGTTCTTTCACTCGTTCTCACAGCCTGCGGCGGAGGTGCAGCAACCGAAGCGCCGGCCGCTACGGAACCTCCGGCAGCAGTTACTGAACCACCTGCCGCCACGGAACCGCCCGCAGCAACTGAGCCGCCAACCACGGGTGAAGGTGAGCAGGTGACCCTGATCATCGAAAGCTGGCGCAATGACGATCTGTCGATCTGGCAGGATCAGATCATCCCTGCATTTGAAGCCCAATATCCCAACATTAATGTTGAGTTTGCACCCACGGCTCCGGCTGAATACAACGGCGTGCTCAACACCAAATTGCAGGGCGGTACCGCAGGTGACCTGATCACCTGTCGGCCATTCGATGCCTCGCTCGAGTTGTTCCAGCAGGGCTACCTCGCCTCGCTGAACGACCTGTCTGGCATGGAAAACTTTGGCGATGTTGCCAAGAGCGCCTGGATCACCGACGATGGCAGCGATGTATTCTGCGTGCCAATGGCCTCCGTGATCCACGGCTTTTTCTACAATAAAGATAAGTTCGATGAGTATGGCTTGCAGGAGCCGACCACCAAAGAAGAATTCATGACCTTGCTGCAGACCCTCCAGGACAACGGCGAGACTCCGCTGGTGATGGGCACCTCAGACCAGTGGGAATCTGCCACGATGGGGTTCCAGAACGTCGGTCCCAATTACTGGATGGGTGAGGAAGGTCGCCTGGCTCTGATCGACGGCACTGCCAAATTCACCGATGAACCCTACATCCAGACCTGGCAGGACCTTGCAGAGTGGGCTCCGTACCTGCCGGAAGGCTACGAGGCTGTGAAGTATCCCGATGCTCAGAGTCTGTTCACCCTCGGTCAGGGTGTCATTTACCCGACCGGCTCGTGGGAAATCAGTCTCTTCAAAGACCAGGCCGATTTCAACATGGGCATCTTCCCACCCTATGTGGGCAATGCCGGGGATACCTGCTATATCAGCGATCACACCGATATTGCCATCGGTATGAACGCCGCGACCGCGCACCCCGAAGAAGCCCAGACGTTCCTGAACTGGGTTGCTTCTGAGGAATTTGCCACGCTGTATGCCAACGCCCTGCCCGGCTTCTTCCCGTTGAGCAGTGCCGAGGTGACGCTGGATGATCCGCTAGCCAACGAGTTCCTCAGCTGGCGGCAGCAGTGCGAATCCACGATCCGCAACTCATATCAGATCCTTTCGCGCGGCGAACCCAACCTCGAGAATGAACTGTGGCGTGTGAGCGCCGGTGTCATGAATGGCACGATCACCCCCGAGCAGGCTGGCGAGGAAATCCAGGCCGGCCTGGATCAATGGTATCAGCCGTAAGTCAGTTGTAGTGATAGCTTCATCCCGGCGGAAGTTCCGCCGGGATGAAGATTTTGGAACCAGCATCCACTTTTGTAACTTGGAGGCACATCGTGCAAACATCAAAGCGACGATCCCGTTTTCCGGTTCACATCCTGGTGTTCCTTGCGCCGGCGACCCTGCTTTACACCGTGTTCATGGTGTTCCCTCTGATCAATTCGCTGCGGCTGAGCTTCTTTGAACTT
>DATFET010000406.1:0-7914 GCA_035250835.1 Anaerolineales bacterium | reverse complement strand
AGTGTCGATAACTTTTCCTCGAGCGCTCCCTGCGCCGTCCCCGGCGCAGGATTTCCCCTGAAAACGCCGCCGGGGACGGCGCAGGGAGCATAGGTCACCGATAGTTTTGCGCTACACTCGTAGGGAATCAAAACCTGCAGGCGTGGAATCAAAACCTGCAGACGCAGAATCAAAACCTGCAGGCGTGGAATTAAGACCTGTAAGCAAAGATTCAAAACTTTCTGGTGGGGGCTCAACCCTGCAGCCTGAATTGCTGTTCCTGACGATCCATGCAATAGATACCTCCGACAACTTTTTCTTGTATACTTGCAGCCAGGAGATCCCACATGCCCACCCTGAACTGGATCGGCAAAGACGCCGTCCTCAACCATCATAAGGAAGTGCCCTTCCGCCTGCTTAAGCCAGTTGACAGACTATCTGCAGGCGCGGACTCGGGCAATCTGCTTGTGCAGGGCGATAATCTCGAAGCCTTGAAAGCCCTGCTCCCCTACTATGCGGGACAGGTGAAGTGTATATACATCGACCCGCCCTATAACACGGGTGAAGAAGGTTGGACTTACAATGACAAGGTGAATAGCCCCGAAATAAATGGATGGCTGGGACAAGTTGTGGGAAGGGAAAATGAAGACATGACACGCCACGATAAGTGGTTGTGTATGATGTATCCACGCTTAGCATTGTTACGGGAATTCCTTCGAGACGATGGTGTCTTGTTTGTGAGCATTGACGAATTTGAAATGGCAAGTTTGCGCTTATTGCTACATGAAGTTTATGGCTATGTAAATGATATGGGCTGTATGGTCTGGAAACGGCGCAGTTCTTCTGCAATGAGCGGAACTCCACTATCAGTGGATCATGAGTATGTTTTAGTATTTGCCAAAGCCAAAAATAAAATAAGCCTTTACGGATTAGAGAAAGGTGTTGAAAATTACCCTTATAAAGATGAGAAGGGTTTCTATGCTAGTACAGACTTAACTGTTGGCATGGGTAAAGACGTAAGACCTGGTCAGTTTTACCCGATCACCAATCCAAAGACTGGAAAAGTTTATAAACCAAATCCTGAAAGAGTTTGGCGTTTTTATCCACACACAATGAAAAAGGTCATTGAAGCTGGTTTAATTATTTGGCCTGATGAACAGGACAGTAAGATGCAACGCCCTAGGTACAAAACTTATTATGATCCTGAGAACTTAAAACCAACGCCTTTTTCAAGTTGGATTGAATCTTCTGGTGCAAACGAAAAAGAACTATCTGATGAGGAAGCAGAATACGAGCTGACTATCTTGACAACAGGCATGAATCAAGAAGGCGGAAAACTCCTTCAAAAGATTTTTGGAACAAAGATTTTTTCTTATCCTAAGCCTGTAAGTCTTGTTGCATCACTTGTCCGAGCGGCAACAAGAAATGATGACATTGTTATGGATTCGTTTGCAGGTAGTGGAACAACTGGACACGCTGTTCTACAAGTTAATAAAGAAGACGGCGACAGTCGCCGACTAATTCTTGTTGAGATGGAAAAAGCTATCGCTCAGAATATCACCGCCGAACGCTTGAGGCGAGTTATAGAAGGCTACACTTACAAAGATTCAAAAGGCAACAAGAAGAACGAAAAAGGTCTTGGCGGCGGATTTCGATATTGCGAATTAGGCACAACCTTATTCGATCCTGATGGTCAAATCCGTGCGGAAGTCAAATACAACGACCTGGCGCAGCATGTGTACTTTGTCGAGACGGGCCAGCCGTTACCCGACATCACCCCCAGCCCCTCTCCCAAGGGGAGAGGGGGGCGGCGTTTCCCATTGTTAGGCATTTCCAATGGCACGGCTGTCTATCTGCTGTACAACGGCATCCTGAAAGATAAGAAACCGAACGGCGGCAATGTGCTGACGCGCGCCATCCTGCAATCCTTGCCAAAGCATGATGGCGCCAAGATCATCTATGGAACAGGTTGTCTATTGAGCGAAGAAAAACTGCGCGAAACGGGTATCACATTCCGACAGATACCCTATGAGGTGAAAAGTTCCTAATGTCACTGCGACACGCCCCAGTGTCACTGCGAGCGCAGCGAAGCAGTCTCCTCATAAATAGGGGATTGCTTCCCGAAGGTCGCAATGACACTACCTGATAGGGGATTGCTTCTCGAAGATCGCAATGACACTTGAGATCATCAACAACATGCAACTCAAAGAATTTCAACAACGCACCCTTAATGCCCTGCGCGAGTACTTCCGTATTTGCGTTGAAAAGCACAACGCCAATCCTGCGTTCTATGAAACCACCCTGCGCCGTTATGGTCTCGGTGTACCCTATCATCCCGCGCCTGAGCTTCCCAACCTGCCTTATATTTGCCTGCGCCTGCCAACGGGCGGCGGCAAGACACTGGTCGCGGCTCACTCGATCGCCATTGCCAAAACTGAATATTTGCATACTGATCATCCACTCGTATTATGGCTCGTTCCATCCAACCCCATCCATGAACAAACTTTGAAAGCGCTGCGCAACCGTAAACATCCCTATCGCAAGGCAGTGGAAGAGGCCGGCGCGAACGTCACAGTGCTGGATATTGGCGAAGCTTTGTCCGTCCAGCCATCCCAATTGAGCAGCGTGACGATCATTGTCTCGACCATGCAGGCTTTCCGCGTCGAGGAAACCGAAGGGCGCAAAGTCTATGAACAGAACGGCTCTCTGATGGGACATTTCCCTGCATCCTTAAAGCCAGAGCTGCTGACTTTTCTTGAAAAACATGAGGATGGCTCCCCTGTCTACTCCCTTGCCAACGTGCTTGCCTTGCATCGTCCCCTCGTGATCGTGGATGAAGCCCACAATGCCCGCACCGATCTGTCCTTTGCTACGCTCAAGCGATTCGCGCCCTCCACCATTCTGGAATTCACTGCCACGCCCGATACCGAAGATTATCCGAGCAACGTCCTGCATACCGTTTCTGCGGCAGAACTAAAATCCGAAGGGATGATCAAGCTTCCCATTTACCTGGAAACCAATCAGGATTGGCGCGTCGCCATCTCGCAGGCGATCGCCAAACGAAATGAGCTCGAAGCCATTGCCCGCGCCGAACGCGCCGAAACAGGCGAGTATCTTCGTCCAATTGTCCTTCTGCAAGCCCAGCCCACCTACAAAAACAAGACATCCGTCAATGTGGAAACGGTCAGGGAATGTCTGCTGAAGGAAAATCACATTTCCGAGGAACAAATCGCCATTGCCACAGGCGACAACAACGAAATTACAAACATAGACTTGTTCGCGGTTGAATGTCCCATTCGGTATATTATTACGGTACAAGCCCTGCGCGAGGGCTGGGACTGCTCATTCGCTTATATTCTTTGCACGGTTGCAGAACAGGTGGGCGCAACCGCTGTCGAACAAATCCTGGGTCGTGTTTTGCGCCAGCCGAATGCACGCGCGAAGAACCATGCTGAATTGAATCGCGCCTACGCTTATGCCACGTCCCTGCACTTTGCACAGACTGCCAGCAATCTTGCCGATGCGCTCATACAAAATGGCTTCGAGAAACAGGAAGTGCAAGGCTTTATACAGATTGCCCAGCAGCAGGCTCTGCTCGATTCAGGATATTGGTTCGGTCAAAACGAAGCAGAGGCTGTTCCTGAAGACCAACAAACTGGACAAGTGAGGACGGAATCCGAGTCATCACTCCCCTTTTCTATTCCAAAATTAGCCGTAAACCTGGGCGACTTCCTTGAGCAATTCGATGACAGCTTCTTCGAAGAGACTTTCCTCGATCTTGTGAAACAGGATCCCTATCTTTCTGAAGAAGAATTCCCAAAGGATGCACCCACTGGAATATCTGCAATCATTGATATTAGCGATCAAACAGGAAAAGTTTCATCAGACTTCATTACTGATTTGCACGCTCAGGTTTTCCTGCTGGCATCTGACCAGAAAGTGACCAAGGAAGTCCTTGCCAGGTGGCTGGATGAAAACATTCCGCATAAAGATGTTCCCCAGCAGGAATCATCCACCTTCTTCCTTGGCATGGTCGAGCGTCTGCTCGAAAGTAATCGCTGGACACTTGGAGAATTGTGGCGCGAGAAATACCGTCTCAAGGAAGCGGCCCGTAAGAAGGTAGACATCATCCGCAAGGCCGTAAAATCAGATGTTTTCGCGAAGACCTTATTTTCCCTTACAGAATATGAACTGGTTGCTACTCCTGAACTGTGCTTTACTTTCGACCCGATTGATTATCCCTATCCGCCCAACTCATTGTTTGAGGGACGGCACAAATTTAAGAAACACTATTATAGGGTTGTAGGTGACATGAAAGCTGAAGGCGAGGAATTCCAATGCGCCCAGGTGCTCGACAACCACCCCAAAGTCAAACGATGGGTGCGCAACCTGGAGGGCCGCCCTCAGCACTCTTTCTGGCTCCAAACCTCCACCGATCGTTTTTATCCCGATTTTGTGTGTGAATTGGTGGATGGTCGTTTTCTGGTTGTTGAATATAAAGGTTTCGACCGCTGGAGCGACGATGATTCAAAGGAGAAGCGCACGATTGGCAAAATCTGGGAGGATAAGAGTCATGGACAATGTTTATTTGTCATGCCCCAGGGTCCGGATTGGAATGCCATCCATGCAAAGATAGGGTAGGTAATCTCCCATTGGGTGTCATTGCGACCTTCGGGAAGCAATCTCCCAATTCCGAGGAGACTGCTTCGCAGGGCAGCTTACGCCCGCTTCTCTCAGGCAATGCTCGCAGTGACACTGAGGTGAGAGGATTGCTTCGCACTCGCTCCGCTCGGCTCGCAATGACACCGTGGCTAGAGCGCACAGTTCGGGTTCGTGAGGTTCCGAGTTCGAATCTTGAAGGTAGGTGAAAAAGTTAGTGAAGTATTCGTGGAAGGTTCCTCTCATTCCCATCCGATTCCGCAGCCATTGATGCCTGGGAACACGCTTTGGCTACCAATCTTAAAGGGAGATCTTGTGGAACAGTACTTCACTTCCTGGATGAAGCCGGGAAACGTTATTGCCACGATATCGCGTTGTTACGTTGCCCATTAAGAAAAAAGGTGATAGGGAATTTTGGAGACTAAAAGGCGATCCACGGACTAATAACGCCTGTCAGGTTTAGGATGATTAAGATGATAATCAGTATGCAAATGGCAAAGTATGCTCCATAAAAACCGCTGTCGAAACGTTTGAAGAATCGGTATGTGAATTGACCGGCGCCTTGCATGATGCCAAAGAAACAAATTAGGGCGGTAGCAAGAGTCATCACCAATGTGAATAAATATTTGATGTAATCCTCAGATGTGATTGCACCCAACGCCCCCTCTGGCCATTTTGTTGAAGTGTACCAGAGTACAGGCAGCAGGAGACCCAATAAGAGTCCTAAATTGGGCCCACCTAAACCTGCCAACGATAACAGACTGATTTTTGGTCTGACCAGCCGATATAACCAGCTATATACCTGCATCACAACCAGTATGTTCAGAATAACTAGTGACGAGCCTCTTAGGATCCCGGTCAGAACCGGCCATGTGGAAATAGACTGAAGCCATATAGCTGCCAATACGAATCCGAGGGCCGGCCGGCTTATCCGCTCCAACAGGGTTGGACGACGAAAATAACGAACACACCAATCCAGAACTGCTGGAGCCAACGCATCATGAAAGATTTCGTACCAGGTTTCCTTTCCATCAGTCTCACCTGCTGTCACAGGGCGCAGGATCCGAACATTCGAGGCCGCTAGTTGATCGACGACGTTCTCTACCCGACTAAGGGAGATATCAGAAAAATGTGCCAGGGCTTCTGTGCTGAGTGCGATCTTCGAGCCTGAAGGCGTTACCAGGTAGTGCAAAAGATAAGCAGCAACCTCTTGTTGGTCGGGTTTGAGGTACTTCATAACTTCATCCAGGTGAGTGCGAATGATCTGGTCTGCCCCGCCGAGCAGAGATAGGGTAGTCAGGCGAAGGACATGAGAGTTTTGCTTCATCTCCTCATCCCATAAGCGCGTCAGTACAAGTTGGAGATAAGGGGTTTCGACCCGGATGTTATCACTGCTCACTTTTTCTGGAGCTGATCGTGGAACAACTTGTCCACGTCCCAAGTCTCCAATGACAATCTGCCCTGTCTGTACCTGCTCAATCACTTTTTCGACTAATACTGGTTCAATATTGAACTGGATCCCTGGCTCAGCGAGCAACTGGTTGAATCGATCTACAGGTTTGACAATGGCCTCGGTTGCAGCAGAGTGTTCCAAGTGTTCGAGGCGCAGATAGTTATCGAACAGAGTAGAAATAGACCCTTCAAAACGATCCAGCTTGGCGAGGGAATCTTCCCGGATAGAGATCAGGAAACTCAGCGGCACATTTGGTTGTGTCACAGCCCGTGCAAATTCAACGGCAAATGAACCCTCGCCTGCGTCATGTGGATGATAGAGAAAATATTCCTCAAATTGGTCAAGTAGAACGATGATTTGACGATGGAAATGAGCCGCGCACGTAATCAGGCATTCGGACAGTGATGCCGTACTGGGCAGAGAAACATCTGGGCAGGCTGAATATACAACTCTCCGGAGATGGTTAACCACATCGCCCTGCCAAGTATTGAACATGATCACCACTAAATCACTATCCTGACGGAGCTGGGGAATAACACCGGCTCGTAAAACGGAAGATTTGCCAACACCACTAGCACCATACAAGAGTGTCAATGGGGCGGCGAACAGGTTGGCTGCGATGAGCCGGATCTCTTTCTCGCGCCCAAAGAAAAAGGGTGTATCGTCTTCATCGTAAGGAATAAGGCCCTGGTAGGGGGAGCGACGTTGAGTTCCGAGCGTGCTCATTGTTCTCCATATTTCCTGAGTTGGCTGATGAATTCATCAATTACCATGTCATAGACTTCCACACCTCTCTGCTGCCAAAAGCGTTGCTCCAATGGGGATGGCTTGTACTGGATCGCCCAAGACTTAATAGCATTGGCTCGGCGTAGATCCTTCTCGATGCGGTTCAACACAACTCGCAGGTTCCAGTCACGAAGACCATAACCCAGGAATAAGAAGTGCCGGGTTTGGAACGGTCTGAAGAAAATAGATGGAATGGCTTTATTCTTGGTCATGCGTGCCAGAAAATCAATGTAATCGTCCTCGGTGATTACGTATTGATCGCGCGCTGGTTCCTGACGGTCCACGGCACCGTGCATCTTGTAGATAACCGTATCCGCCTCGAAATTAATATCCAACTTGTTCGGTATCACCTCCCTGGGTTGGGATTCCCCGGGTGGCCACCAAAAAAGCTGATAGCCCATTGCCGGGTCGGTCGTGTGAATTACGACATGATACGTACGGCCTTTCGCGTTAAAAGCCTGCTCGATCAGGTCGTCATAGTTACTGGTCACCACTAGCAGCGGGACCGGCACCTCGGCGAGGAATGTGTGAAGTGTAGATGGGGAATAATCACGGTTAAAGATCTCGTGTAATTCCTGGTCGAGTAATTCTCGGCCCCCAACAACATCATAGTATTGAGCCACTTTTGCAAGGTCGAGAGGTTCATCGGACGGAAACTCAGTCTTACGCGCCAGATAAGATGTCAGTTCTCCGGCGGTTGGGAGGTAGGTAGCCAGATCTTTGGCCCATGCTGTGCCAGACGAACGGCCACCCAGAGAAGCGCCTGCTCCAAGAAAAGGAATAACTCGACCTTCAAACAATCGCTCCTGGATTAAACCGTAGGGTGGAACCAATCTACTCATAGCTATGTCTCATCCTCACGCATAGTACGAAATAGTACATTTCATCTCGGCCAGGAAAGCTCTAATCACGGTTGAACTGATTTCAGCAAGCTGGCAGGGATCGTTCTTGCTGTGTATTATTTATTTCATCACCCTGCTTAAAGTAAAGGTGAAGATATTTCCCATACACTAACACTGCATTAAGCACAAGACAAT
>DATFET010000396.1:0-7475 GCA_035250835.1 Anaerolineales bacterium | reverse complement strand
CTGTAGTGCTCCTCCACTTTTTCGACGCTCGCTTTTGTGAAGGAATTAAAATCACCGCCAACGATGACTGGCTTGTCTTCATCACCGATATCCTCTAAAACAGCCGTATATTGGTCTACCTTAAACTGCGGCAGAGTGAATACAGGCTCAGTATGAATACTGTAGACGAGAAGTTCGGCAGTGTGAATTCTGATTGTCGCTCGTGTGGCAATACGATGCATGCGGTGTGAAAAACTTTTGTGCGGCAGGATGAGTTTCTGCGAATCGACAATCGGCCATCTGGACAGAATTGCATTCCCGAAGTTCCTTTTGGTGGCAGGCTCAATTGCCGCTGGAAAATAGACATAATTCAATTGGAGCTCACGTGCCATCTTCTCGGTGCCGGCTTCATCCATCTCTTGAAGGAGGAGGATATCCAATGGTTTTTGAGCTCTGAACTCCCTTAACTCCGAAAGTGCCTGGTCAATATCCTTTCCATAGCGGATATTGTATGAAACAACCGTAAGAGTCTCTGCTGGCTCTGGATGCTCTGTTGCAAAATTACCTGTGTACTGGGGATCGTTCTGACCGAGGTAGTTTTCTGCTGTATAAGATTGGACAGCGACGAATACCACAAGTACACAAAAGATAGTGAGCGCTACGAGCAAGTTTCTTCTCCTGGCTGCGGCCATATAGATGACAGTTCGAATTCCGACTCCCAGTGTCCGGGCAACAGAGGTTGGCTGCCCGGCTTTGTTTATTCCTCAGGTTCCATCAGCCGATCTTCGATCTCCCAGACGTGGTCCAGGATATGCCACGACTCGCGGCGGACAAAGTAGCGCGGCGACCAGCGTCTCCCCCCGCGCGGTCCGTATTCGGCGACCTCGCCATGGGCTGAAGCCTTCAGAGTCTTCAGGATTGCCTTGCGGATCGACGCTGCGGTCGGTGGGGAGGATTTCGACTGCGACACCTTCCCGCCCAATTGTGAGAGATAGCCCATTTCAGCGCCCAGCACGTGCTCAGCGATTCCATTTAGAGATCGCCCGCCGCCCCGCGGACCTTTGCGTAACGTCATTCCCCTGGCTTGATCGACAGCTGCGTCAAATGCCCGCCAGCACGCCTTCAAGATTGCCTGAAGGCGTCGCAGCTCCGTGTCGTCAAGCGGTCCTGCATCGCTGGGCGGAGCCATATCTGGCGCGCCGAAGTCAGTGGTCGCGTTGCCTTTCAATTGTTCAGTGACAACAAAAGCCGAAACATCCTCGGGGACCTTGAAGCCCAGACGGGCGGGACGCAGGATGCGCGCATAGCGCGGACCATACTCAAGCAGGGTCTGGAGCGCAGTGTCCTCATCCCGACCCAGGCGGCACCAGCCTGGCCAATCGAGCGCTGCCGCAAACGTTCGGCGGCTTCCAACTTCCAGGTAGACGTCGATCTTCTTCGTCAACTTATGGTTTTTTGTTCCTGACATACTCGACCATCAAGAGCAATGGCGACCAGTTTGATTTTAGCATAGGGGTTCTGGCTTATTGAGTTGGATCATGGATGGCGTGTCATTGGCCTGTTCATGAACCGCTCGGCCAGGGCGCACCCGTTTGCAGCGCGGTCGCATACTCCTGAAGCCGCTGGTCATCATGTCCACGGATTTGTGCCAGAAAGGGAAAATCTGATGGCGTGACCGTGAGTTTCGCCAAAGGTTGAACGGCTTCAAAACTTGCCAGCTGCGCAATGTGGACCTGGCTGGAGCCGAATGCCATGGGTGGCTGAAGGCTGAATGTGCTGCGTGGCAGGAGATAGACCGTGCCCGTTCGCCAGGGCTGACTGGGAAGAGTCGATTGACTGACAGAAAAGACATAATATGGACCGTGTAGTGTACCCGTTTCATCGCTCAGGTGAACACAGGCATTGGTGATCGACATCACACGGTCGCGATCCACGATGGCAAAGAACAGAGCCCACAGCCCATCCGATGCGGCATAGACGGCTTTCTGATTGCCAAATTCGTTGAGGTCATTCGACTGGCGTGGCTCGAACAGGGCGATGTTGGGATTGCCGGAACCGTGCAGGGCGAAATCGTGATCATCGGCAAGATGGCACAGGAACTGCCACTTAGGCCAGGGCAAAGTGTACTGAATGGTCGGACACCCGCCGAGGCTGATAGTTGCATTGAGTAACTCATCAAAAGCCATCTGAGTTCTTTCGTCGAAGTTCAGGCTGGGGCGTGTCAGCCAATAGTCCGGTAGCATCATATGTGTGACCCTTTCCGTACAGCCGCCCGATGCTGTGTTGGGCAGCATTTACTAAATCGAATTTTACTCGGTGTAATTCCACTCCCGCAAAATAATCAGGGGAGCAAGATAAAGAATCGTGAAACGACAATTGCGTGGGGTCACAGATCCGCACCTAAGAGGTACCTTGCAGTGCTTTGAGGGTGCGCTCGATCTGCCTGAGGTGGGCACGTTCATGGCGGGCCAGCCCATTGGCGTGGGAGATCAGTGTCTGCTGGAGGGGCTTTCCCGCTCCGATGAGCGTGTTCGTACGCGCCCAGTCCTTGGGTGGCAGCGGTTCCAATACCGCCAGGAGCCTCTGACGCTGCTTCGTAAAGGCACGCAGTGAGAGCTGAAATTCCTGTTCGAGATAGTCAGTCTTCTTGATCCATGTGCGCGGGTTTACCGCCTTAATCGTTGGATGATCCTGGGCAAGGATCGTCATAATGTAGTAGCCGCCCCAGACCTCATTACATGCACGCAGGTGGGCAAGCACCTCGTTGACGGACCACTCGCCGACGCTGGGAACGTCATGCAACTGAGCCGGCGCAAGGCCGGCGGTTATCTTCGCCAGGCGCGGCGGGGTCTCTTTCAATATTGTCAGTACCTTCTCAATGGGGAGATATTTAGATGTCATGTCGCAATTGCTTTTGTCCAAACAAAGAGAGCAGCCCAACGGCTCGTGTCCGCGAAGCGCCCCTGAGCGGAGCGAGCGGGGTAGCTGCGGTGGGTTTCGACAAGCTCAACCACCAGGTGGGAGGGTGGACTGGCCCTCGAAACGAAAAAAACTTGAAACCACGAAAAAGGCTTGAAAACGCGGCACGTACCCCAAGTCGGGTGGACGCATTGTTAGCCCGCCACCCTGCCTCAAGATGATTCAAAGGGCAGACTAGAAATCTTTGTGTGAATTTCATTTAGTCTTATTGATAGCCTGCCGCCTTCAAGTAGGCAATAATGTCGTCAATGCTCTGCGCGGTCTTGCGGGGAAAGACACTGATGATGTTATCCTCATCAATGGATTCACCGTCAATTACAATCCACCATTGACCTTACACAAAACAAGCGCCAGCGTTGCGGTTAGTCGTGGGATTGTGCATGGAAATCTGAGAGCCGCCTGTACCTGGACCGCAAGTTTTTACCACTTCGTGAACTACCTGACCATGTCGCTTGACTGCATGGGCAAGAGTCATAGCCCTAAAAGAACAATCGCCATCATGAAGATGACGATCAAGAGCTTCGTGAACGGATTTTCGCTCCGCGTTATTACACTCTCCATAAAACACCCTCTATTTGGTTTCTTTTTGAGAGAAAGTTAGAGCAGCTACGCACTCTTGATACATATCAACGCCTTCCTTTGAACCAACAACAATCTCAAGAAAATCCTGGACATTTTGGGGAAGACCGACAGCCTTGAGTAGGATACCAGCAACTTCCATGTCTTCTGCGGTGAACTTCGCTTCCCCTTTCAGGAATATACGTCCGATCAGGACTTCGGCGCTGATGTCCAGCACGTGATTTTGATCCATGTTGTCAGTCTCCTTTCACGATATGTATTTCTGTGCATAGTTTACCACCTTTGGCTGAGGCGGGCTAATGGCTGGCGTTACTAGCAGGTGGGTGGGATGAGAGAACGCCACTTTACCGCAACCAACTCCACGCCACGCAAACTGCCTGCCTGCACCCCGTCCGGGCCGTGAGCCCGCCATCCCACAGGGATGCTGCGCGAGGGCGAAACGGCCTTGCCGCACATCGTCCCGATGTCCTTCGGGAGGCGCAAATGAAAACGCGGCGACTCCCCACCGTCCGCCGCACGCTTTGTTAATCAGTAGCTTGTTTTGAGGTTGGAACTTACCTATTCTCAGTCATCGCAGCTTCGACGCCATTGGTCCAAAGCTCATATTCACTCAGATCAGCGTCATCGTTCCAAGAAATGCCATAGCCACCCGAATCCACCTTGACCGACTTGAAAAACGCGTCATTCTTCAACACCTCAAACATCTCTAGACTGAGCAACGGATTACAATCGTAGATCCTCTCAATGCCATTGACGAACTTGATCAACAACTTTTTATTTTCTAAGGCTTGAACCGATAAAATTTTAGGGGTCTCCATACTTTACTCCAATCCTGGCAGCTGTTTGAACTCGTTATTCTGCCACATTCTCAATAACTCGCTCTGATAGAGCGATGCCCATTCCTTGACCAATTTTCGTGACCTGCTGGTAAATCCCCTTCAATCATTTCAAGTGTTTCAATTGCAAATACGCCATTGAACTCACCATATACAGCATGAAAATGGGGAACACCATGTTCACTTTGGCTGAAATACATCTTGATGACAATACCATAAAATCTGGCGATAACGGGCATATACTTCTCCTTGCTTTTGATTAAAGTATAGCACAGCTAAAACTCGGCATTTTGAGTGATTTTTTGCCGATTGCGCCAGAAACAAGCTAACGGTTTGCGGTAGCTGCGGTGGGTGGGACGCGATGCCGCCACTTTGACGGAACCAACTTCGAGCCACGCAAACTGCTTGCCTGCTAACGAACACCAAACTCCTCTTGAACAGATTTTACCTACGTAGGCTAACCGTATCTCCAAAATGCATACTTAACACGATGGTCTGTTCCATCTGCGCGCGTGCCCTCGGCGATCACGTGCAGATGCTTCCTTGAATCCAATTCATACCGAATGAACTTGGGGAGAGTCCCTGTTAGGTTTTCAAAAATTGCCATACATCCGTCGGATAAATTCATCTTAAGTTCAGTACGCTCCACACTGTCTGCTGCGATGACAATGTAATAGATGTCGTTCCCGCGTTCTTCAAGGTGGAACCTTTGTTGTGAACGTTTTTTCCCGCGTCTGAAATGGTATCTGAGACCTTGCAGGGTGCGTTCATCCTTTTGCCACCATTCTTCAAAAATCCACTGGCTGTTGACCGTCTTCCATCTACCGAGAAGCCAGTGAAATTTTTTCGTAAGGTTTGTTTCCATCTTGTTACCACTCCTCAGGGCTTATTGGCAAAAACCCAATTGATGTCTTTTCATATTTCTCAAAAGAGAATTATACAGGTAGATGAACTCCACAAAATCATTCGCCGCGATCAACATGTTTGGTGAATAGCGCCCAATTGCTGGTGTCCCGCCGAAGGCATCGTACTCGTAGGGTATCCCCGCAGGGGGCGTAGCGGGGCTGTGTTGGGCAGTTTCTTGACCTAAACGAGCCTTGCCTGTTTAGATGTATCCAGCTTATCAGACTCAATTTCATAAGTTGCCATGCAATTTGGACAAAACAAATAGAACTTAAATTTTTGACTTCAACTTTATCACAGTAAGCTCCTTACCCAGGATGAAAGGGAGGTTCTTAACGACCGCTCCCATCAAAGGACTGTAGCAGCCCAGCGAGCATAGGTAATAACCAGTACAATGCGAGGAGGGCGGCCACAGCAACACTGAAGCTGAAAGTGATGGCTCGTTCTTTCACTTTGCCGCCGCGTATAGTCCTCACGGCATAAAACACGCAGTAAAACAAGATCCCGGCGAGGAGCCATATGAGAGGAAAGTGCCAGACCGAGATCGTATTCGCGTCTCCGTAAATCGAGATCCGCTCGGGGATTCCGTGTGAAAACTCAAGCCCCACATACACTAGCGCGAATAATAATCCGGTAATTCCTGCCATGATTCCCGTCGAGTTTTTTGCGTTTCTGATATTCATAAATAGTCACTCCTTTTCGGGAGCGGTGACACTATACTAAATGATACTCTTGTGCTCTGGAATTCTTCTCAGCTTATCCATCGCTGGAAATGCGCAGGGTGCTGACTGTGACCCCGGTCGCCTGTCAGGGGAGCTGCCTGAGGATTGTAGCCCTGAATGGAGCGGCCAACATCTCTGAGAGAGGTGCATAAACGCCGCTGGCCGCAGCTTCTTGCATGTGTGCCACCCGCGCTTCGACCGACTCCCAATCGGCGATCTCAACCAGCATGTCGGGGTTATCGAGCACCTCGTAACGTGTGCTACCCAGGAAACCGCGCTGAGCCGGTCCGTGGTTGGCCACAATGCTCTCGATCAGACTCTTGAGCTCAGCCCGTTTGCCTGGTTTAGCCTGCAGTTCGACGATCACCTTGATTGTCAATTTATCCTCTCCTTTCTTGTGTAAGTCAACTATGCTACGTTATATCTTTCGGGCAGCCAACGGCTCGCGTCTGCCCCGCTTGCTCGCGGCATGAACGGTGTCGAAGGGTCCACTGCACGCCGCGAAGCACCCTGATACAGGCCGTGTTGCGCAGCGCTCTGCACATACTCTCTCTACTTACAGATATCTTCTTACTCGATTGCAATACTCCGTGTATTCCTTGCCATAATGCTTCTTCAAATAATCTTCTTCACGTAAAACCTGGCGGTGGAACAGCCAAACGCCGGCAAATAAATAAATCAAAAGAAGCCAATTGGAGAAGATCAGGAATTGACCCAGCAAGACCAGGCCAAACGCCACATAGATGGGATTGCGGCTAAAAGCAAAAGCGCCGCTGGTGATCAGTTTGTCAGGATGTTCTGTATCAATGCCAACGCGAAAACTTCTCCCAAATGAAACCAGACTCCACAACGCCAGCGATAGCCCTGCTAGACAAAGGAGGACTCCAATCCATTGAAGCATCTCGGAATGGAAGAATTCCTGTGTGCTTACGGTAGGCAGGTTGAATGCATTGGCAAATACCAGATAGAAGTAGAACAAAATAAACGGCGGGAGCAGGAAATCCTTCCTATCCAGGTTGCCGAAAAACACGCTTCTTACTCCTTTTCGTTTCAGGAGGAAGACTCGTGCCCATACCATTCCAATGAATAGCACAAGGGTCAAGGCTGCGAAGTATTCTGGCATAAGAACTCTCCACTCACAATTAAATTATAGTGGTTCTGCCGATGCTGCCGAACGGAAGCGTTATACCCTTCGAGGCACACGCCAGCCCGGATGGTTTTCGGGGTTCGGGTGCATGCAGTGTTAGGCGGCGGCATTTAGAAGGAGCGTCGTCTTTTTTCGCTCAATTCTAGAGACTTTGTCTCGATGAAATTTCGTTCATGTTCACCGTATACTCTCATCATGACTGTTGAACTCGATCAAGTTCCCTTCGGGATCGAAAAAGTAAAACATCCGACAGTGCAGCCAACTCGATGTCCTTGATTCTACGATCTCAATGCCGAGATGCTCTATCCGTTTCTTTTCAGACTCAAAATC
>DATFET010000395.1:0-6880 GCA_035250835.1 Anaerolineales bacterium | reverse complement strand
ACGAGCGATACAAGCAGGATAAAACCAATCCCAAGGATCATGGTGAATGAGAGGAATCGGTTTAAAATGACCTGCTTTATGGACTGCCAGAATCCTTTCGGCTTTTCCTCCTGGACATCCCAGATGGTATTTAAGGAATTGTGCAGCTCATTGAAAACTCCCAATGCACCAAATATCAATGTAATGACGGCGATGACAGTTGCAACAATGCCCTGGACAGGTTTGCTGGCGCTCTCGAGCAGACCGGCAATAAAGATTCTGCCTTCTTCGCCGATCAAACCCTGTATCTGGGACAGCACCTGCTCCTGGACTGCTTCCCGCTGCCAGATCAATCCCGCGACTGCGATGGCGATCACGAGGATAGGAGCCAGTGAAAATACTGTATAGTACGTTAATGCAGCAGCGAGACGGGAAGCGTTATCCTCTTTCCATCCCTGATAGGTTAATTTAAACAGACCCGGAAGATTTTTTAGAAATTTCAACGTGTTCGCTTCTCAAATAGAAGTCCACCCCCCACGAAAGCACAGCTTGGGAGGTGGATTTCTACATGTTTATTCTTCTATGGAGTTTGTCCTACTGTCAGGCTCGCCTGAATAGGCCCACGAGGAAGAGCAGGACAACCGAACCCAGTACTGCGACGATCAAACTGGTCAGGTTGAAGCCAGTGACACCCTGAGCGCCAAAGGCGTTCATCAGGAAGCCGCCGATCAAGGCGCCAACGATACCAACAATGATGTTGGCGAGGGCACCCAT
This sequence comes from Anaerolineales bacterium, assembly GCA_035250835.1. GTDB lineage: Bacteria > Chloroflexota > Anaerolineae > Anaerolineales > Villigracilaceae > Defluviilinea. The sequence continues at coordinate 6,127 of DATFET010000395.1, read as the reverse complement.
CTGGGCGTTCGTACCCATGATCATGCTGGCGATCCAACCTGCGAGAGCACCGAAAATGATCCATAAAATGATGTTCATTTCTACCTCCGATAGATTTGGTTTCTGTTTGGTCAATCGTTCTCAGCAGATGTGTATCCGCTTAAAATAAGGTACGATTTTGATTAAAGGCTGTTACGGCGGGAGTACTTTATAAACAAGCTGGTGCGTGTAATAAAAGCCTCTGTCCAGAGACAGAGGCTTCATGGTTAATTTTTGTGTTTGTATTTGATGCTTATCTTCGTATCGTCGACTCCCTCTCTGGTCCTACCCCGATCCATTTCACCAGGATACCCGCCTCCGTTTCGATCAGTTTGACGTACGCCTGGGCGTTGACCGGCAATTCATCAAATGATCGTGCACGGCTGATATCTTCCTGCCAGCCCGGGAGAGTCTGATATACCGTTTCGACTTTGTCCAGCCCATACGCATCCACATCTGCATATCGGACGGGGTCGCAGCTCAATTCATATCTTGTGCAGACTTTGAGTTCATCCAGTCCACTCAATACATCCAGTTTGGTCAGGCACAGCTCGTTTATCCCGCTCAATTGAACTGCGGTTCGGACGATCTCCAGGTCCAGCCAGCCGACGCGGCGCGTCCGCCCGGTCGTGGCAGCAGTTTCGGCAAATTTTCTGTACACTTCGCTCTCTGTATCATGGATTTCGGTCGGCAGCGGGCCTGCCCCAACGCGCGTTGTGTAGGCCTTCGTCACACCGATAATATTCGTGATGTAACGCGGCGGGATCCCAAGCCCGGCCGAGGCTGCAGATGGGATCGTCGTCGAAGCAGTCACGAACGGATAGGTCCCCCAATCGGTATCCAGAAATGTCCCCATCGCCTGTTCAAGCAAAAAAGATTTATTTGCTTTCAACTCATCCTGAACGAGAGAGAATAACTCGCGGAGGTACGGCTTCACACGAATGTGGTATTCACGGTAGCTGTCGCGAACCTCTTCATATCTCAATGCTTCCCCTCCAAGCGCGCGGATAATCTTGTTCTTCAATTGAAGCTGTACCTGCAACCGCGACTCGAACGCCTTGCTTTCGAAATCGCTCCAACGGATGCCGTTATAACTGACCTTATCCGCGAACACCGGTCCGATGCCGCGGCGCGTGGTCCCTGTTGCGCCGGCTCCTTTTGCCTCTTCATACAAACCGTCCAGGATTTTGTGATAAGGCATGATCAAATGCGAGCGCGGTGAGATCCACAACCGTCCCTCAACGCCGACCCCCGCCCGGTTCAACGAGTCGATTTCCTCGATCAGGACAGCCGGGTCGATGACCACACCACCGCCGATCAACCCCACGGTGTTGCGTGCAAAAATGCCGGATGGCACCAGGTGGATTTTGAACGCCCCATACTCATTGATGACTGTGTGCCCGGCGTTATTGCCGCCGTTGAAGCGCGCCACATAGTCCGCGGTTTCTGCCAGAAAATCGACCACCTTCCCCTTGCCTTCATCCCCCCATTGTGAACCAATCACTGCTGTGACTGTCATTGGATACTCCTTAATGATCATGAGCTGAGTTCTGCCGCTTGTCTCATTAATAAGTTTACTTTTTAATTCGGTTGGTAGGTAGATTTTCCAACCGGGAGTAAAGTAATTTATGCGGCACTCTGTAGTATAGTTGCCTGCTTAATTCTTCAGCGATGCCAAGAATGTAAATTCCAGTCATGGATGCGACAACAAGTCTCTCGCAAGCATTATAATTCGTGCGGTTATTCAAGAGGAGCAGCCATGAAAATTTTGCCAGAAACGGCTTTGACTTACGACGATGTATTGCTGGTTCCCCAGTATTCTGACGTGGATTCGAGGCGCGCACTTTCGACCAAAAGCTGGCTGACCAAGAAAATTTCCCTGCAGGTGCCGATCGTTTCAGCGAACATGGATGTGGTGACAGAGAGCGAAATGGCGATCACGATGGCGCGTGAAGGCGGGATTGGGATGATCCATCGCTTCATGACGATCGCCGAGCAGGCGCGTCAGATCCGACGAGTGAAGAAGGCAGAGTCGTTCATCGTTGACAACCCGATCACCATGAGCGAGAGACACACGGTCGGTGACGTAAAACGCATCGTGGAAGAGACCAGTACTGGCGGCATACTGATCGTCGATAAAGATGAAAAACTGATCGGCATAGTTTCCACGCGCGACCTGCTGTTTGAAGCCGATGACAGTAAGCTGGTTACAGATATCATGTCCAGGGACGTTCATACTGCACCGCCGGACACCTCCCTTAAGCAGGCCGAGCGGCTGCTGCACGAATACCGGGTCGAAAAACTGCCGCTGGTGGACGGGAATGGCAAAGTCGCCGGGCTCGTCACGCTGAAGGACATTATGAAGATCACACAGTTTCCCAAAGCGACAAAGGATTCGAAAGGGCGATTATCCGTCGGCGCGGCAGTGGGGGTGCGGGATAAGGAGATGCGGCGGGTGGAGGCTGTGCTGGAAGCCGGTGCAGACTGCATCGTAGTGGATATTGCTCACGGCGATTCTCAGCTTGAGATCGAGATGATCCAGAACATTCGCAGACATTTTTCCGCTGCACAGATCATCGCCGGGAATGTCGCGACCGCCGACGGGACGAAGCGCCTCATCGAGGCAGGCGCAGATGCGGTCAAGGTTGGGGTGGGACCCGGTTCGATCTGCATTACAAGGATCGTCGCCGGTTCGGGCGTCCCGCAATTGACCGCGGTGATCGAATGCGCCGAAGCTGCCCGCGAATACGGCATTCCCCTGATCGCGGATGGCGGAATCCGTCAGCCTGGCGACGTGGCAAAGGCACTCGCCGCCGGTGCACATACGGTGATGATCGGCAGCATGCTGGCCGGGACCGATGAAAGCCCCGGCATGGTCATGACCCGCAGGGGACATCGCTATAAAGCCTCGCGCGGCATGGCTTCGCTGGAGGCGAATATCGAGCGCAACAAACGTGAAGGCAACGACCTGACACAGGAAGAGGTCGAAGATTATGTCGCTGAGGGCGTCGAGGCGGCAGTCCCGTATCGTGGAAAAGCGCGTGAAGTGCTGACGCAGCTGGTTGGAGGGTTGCAATCCGGGATGAGTTACAGCGGCGCGCACTCTATAGAAGAATTCCAGCAGAAGGCGATTTTTGTGCGGATGACCGGGGCAGGCCTGAAGGAATCGGGTCCGCATGATGTGGAAGTATTGGGATAAGGGAATCCGGTGGTTGAGTAGACGCGGAGCGATGTATCGAAACCACCCATAAGCAAAGTGAGTCTTTTTATAAGGAGAATACATGACACCGAACACAGCACAATGGATCGAAAAGGACTACAAACAATTACATCCAACCTATCATCCGAAAACTCATGTCAACCCCATGGTGATCGAGCGCGGAGAAGGCGTGTGGCTGTATACGACCGACGGACAGAAGGTCCTGGATGGCATGGCGGGCTTGTGGAACGTCAATGCCGGGTATGGAAGGGAAGAGCTTGCAAAAGCAGCTTACGACCAGATGAAGGATCTGGCTTTTACATCTGGTTTTTCCGGCATGACCAATCTGCCCTCGATTCAACTGGCGGATAAGCTGGCAGGCTTCGCCTACGAGGGTTTGAATACCACCATGTTCACTTCCGGCGGATCGGAATCAAACGACTCCGCTTTCAAGACCGCCCGTTATTACTGGAAGCGCAAGGGTAAACCGGGCAAATATAAAGTCATTGCCCGCAAAGGCTCCTATCATGGCGTTACCCTGGCTTCGACTTTCGCGACGGGCTTGGAAAAGTATCACACCATGTTCGGTCCTGCCGTCGAAGGGTTCGTTCATATCCCTGCGCCGAATCCTTATCGATATGAGGGCGAGTTGAAATCGGGTGAGACCGTTGGTCAGGCTGCGGCGCGTGCCCTCGAAGAAGCGATCCTGCGCGAAGGGGCGGATACCGTCTCAGCGCTCATAGCGGAGCCGGTAATGGGCGTCGGCGGCGTGATCGTCCCGCCCGACGATTATTTCCCGCTTGTGCGTGAAATCTGCGACAGGTATGAAGTTCTGTTCATCGCGGATGAGGTCATCACAGGTTTTGGACGTACAGGCGAATGGTTCGCGCTCAAGCATTGGGATGTGAAGCCGGATATCGTTTCGTTCGCAAAAGCCATCACGAGCGGGTACGCTCCATTGGGCGGCATCCAGATCTCGGATGAGATACGCGCAACGATGGAGTCCGCCGCGGATACCGAAGCTTATATGCATGGTTATACCTACTCAGGACATGCGATGGCTTGCGCAGTGGGTTTGAAAAACCTTGAGATCATGGAGCGCGAGGAATATCCACAGCGCGCCCGCGAGATTGGAAAGCGTCTTTTCGAAGGCCTGAAGACTCTGGAAGAATTTCCTTTTGTCGGTAATGTGCGCGGTCTGGGTCTGATCTTTGGTGTAGAGATTGTTTCGGACAAAGAAGCCAGGACTGCCGATCCTGCCCTGGCGATGAAGCTCTTCAAAGCTGCACAGGAACGAGGCTTGCGCTCACGTCCTCTGGGAAATACGCTCGCCTTCTCCCCGCCGCTTTGTATTAACGAAGAAGAAGTGGATGAGATCGTGAAACGCTTAGGCGCAGCGATGGACAGTGTGATGTGAACCCAATCCTCGGCCCTTCCCCGACGAGCGGGGAAGCGAGCCGAAAATTACGATGAAGAACGATTTTCCGCGTATCGTTATTGCCCCTGAAATCCGTTGGAAAATAGTGGGAATTGCGCGTGAGTTTAGAAAAGATCCCACTGTCGGAGAGAAGATTCTCTGGAATGCATTGCGTGGAAGAAAGTTGGACGGCATCAAGTTTCGTCGACAACAACCAATAGGTTATTTTGTGGTTGATTTTTATAGCACTGTATACCGACTCGTTGTCGAAGTGGATGGTCCAATCCATCAGCTTCAAATGGAAGCTGATCGTGCAAGGCAGGAAATTTTAGAGGCATTGGGATTATTTGTGTTAAGGATCAAAACGGAGACCATTGAAGAGAATCTACCGATGGCTCTTGAAATTATTCGCAGCTCGATTCTGAAAATTTGCCAAAGGAATGAAAAAATAATTCCCTCCCCCGTTGTGGGGGAGGGCAAGGGTGGGGGGATGTAATGTCTGTCTACCTCCACGATATTCCTCTCCCGGACGCACTGGCTCGGATGAAGCAGGCACTTCAGGATGCCGGCCTTTGGGGTGTGCTTGGCATCGAGACCATTCCGCTTGACGAGGATGTGCTGGGACGCATCACGGCTGAACCGGTCTGGGCCAAGCTGTCTTCGCCTCATTATCATGCCTCTGCGATGGATGGCTTCGCCGTGCGTGCAGTCGCGACAAATGGCGCGCTGCCCTCCAAGCCGCTGACGCTTCAAATCGGACCCGAGGCTGAATACGTGGATACCGGCGATCCCCTGCCCGAGTGGGCGAACTCGGTCATCCCGATCGAGAACGTCGAATCGCTCGATGAAGCGGGGAATATCACTACAGAGATAAGAAAACCAACCTGCATCCGCATCCGTACATCCGTCGCGCCGTGGAGTCATGTCCGCCTGCTGGGAGAAGATATCGTCGCCACACAGCTGGTCCTGCCTGCGGGACATCTCTTGCGGCCAGCCGATTTGGGAGCCGTCGCCGCGGCGGGACATCAGGAGATACGGGTTGCGCGAAAACCCAAAGTGGCGATCCTGCCAACAGGGTCCGAGCTTGTGCCGATTGGCAGCAGCCTCAAAGCGGGTGACATCCTTGAATACAACTCGCTGGTCCTCGCCGCGCAGATCAAATCCATGGGTGGTGAGCCGACTCGCTACCCGATCACGAAGGACGATTTTGAGCAGATTTGCGAAAAGGTTCAGGAGGCTGCACTCACTCATGACCTGATTTTGTTGAATGCAGGCTCCTCCGCAGGAGCGGAGGATTTCTCTGCAGGAGTGGTCGAAAAACTCGGGCAATTGCTTGTACATGGTGTGGCTGTCCGGCCGGGTCACCCTGTAATTCTTGGCCTCGTCAATCGAAAACTTGAAGAGGTGACACCGATCATCGGTGTCCCAGGTTATCCCGTCTCAGCGGCAATGACCATTGAAATTTTTGTCGAGCCGTTAATCGCGCAGTGGCT
>DATFET010000393.1:0-5083 GCA_035250835.1 Anaerolineales bacterium | reverse complement strand
CAGGAGTTGCGCTCAAACTGCTGCCCGAGAAACAGCGCATCAAATTTATTTTGAATGGGATGGCAGATGCATTGAAGAAGAGCAATCCCCAGGTCAACGCCTGGGTAGATGAAAGCGGCGAGCAGCTTGCCTACATCGAATCCACCTGCGCAATTTGTCACAGCCGCCATAGCACGGATCCCGTCTGTCATCTGTACGTTGGCTCCATCACGGAGGCGGTGCATTGGGCAACGGGTAAAGACTTTCAGATCCATGAGACCCATTGCCTTGCCAAAGGCGATGATTTTTGCAGGTTCGAATTGGGGGAGGCGCGGGCGTGAGCGAACCGGGATTCTCCAGCCGCATCCTGCGTCGGTTTGTGGAAGCCGCAGCCCTGGAATTGGGTCCGGATCAATACGGGGCCATGCTGGCTTTGTCGGGCCTGCCTGCCGAATGGGAAAAACCGGGCAGTTTCCGCAAAATGGACATAGTGGAATCCGCAAGGACGTATGCAGCTTTGCAGGCGGCGATGCGCACTTACTTTGGCCGCGGCGCGAGGGGCGTCCTGCTGCGCGTCGGGCAGCGCCTATGGCACCATCTTTTGGACGATGCAACGCTCGGCGGCAAGGCGCAGGCAACCGTGATCCGCAGGCTTCCGATAGCTGCCCGACGCAGGCGGGCGCTCGAGCTGCTTTCCCGTTTTCTGGGCGCGCAGCCCGGCGATATTACGATCCACACCCTGGACCTCGACCTGCTGCTGGCAGACCATGCCTCACCGACGACGCATGGCTATCAAAGCAAGTCGCCGATCTGTTATGTGACCCAGGGACTGGTCGGCGAGAGTCTTTTCTGGGCAACAGACCAGCGTCATGACGTGGAGGAGACCTCCTGCAAGGCGCGCGGCGAGAACACCTGCGAATTTAAGATCGCAACTGAAAAATAAGATGAAAACTTTCGAATCAAAGTGGAAGAGCAGGGATGGCATCGACTTCTTCGTGCATGGCTGGGAGCCTGAAAGCCGACCCAGGGCAGTCATCGCCCTGATCCATGGGCTTGGCGAGCATACAGGTCGTTATGAACATGTTGCCAAAGTGCTGACCGACGCGGGCTACGCGCTTACGGGCTTCGACCTGGGCGGCCACGGAAGATCCGGCGGGGTTCGCGGACATTTCCCCTCGCTGGATGCCGTCATGCAGGATATGCGGTTTTTTTCCGTCTTCTGACAGAGCGTTATCCAGATGTCGCTCACTTCCTGTATGGACACAGCCTGGGTGGGCTGCTGGTGCTCACCTACGTCCTCAGGAGCCGGGTCGGATTGAACGGCGTGGTTGTAACGGGCCCGGCATTGCGCTCACCCATTCACGAGCAAAAGGTCAAGGCTCTTATGGCAAGGGCGCTGGGTTCGATAGCGCCTTCCGTTCTACTCCCCGATGGACTGGTCGTCACAGACATTTCGCATGACCCGGCTGTCATTACTGCCTACAGGAACGATCCGCTTGTCCATGACCGCGTCAGCCTGGGATTTGGGAAGAGTGGGCTAAGCGCCACCGATTACACCTGGAAGCACGCAGGAGAATTTGCTCCGCCGCTGCTCCTCATGCATGGTACGGCTGACAGGATCACGTATCCCTCCAGCAGCAGGGACTTTGCAGAACTTGCAGCAAAGAACAACCAGGATGTGCTGTTGAAACTCTGGGACGGCATGTATCACGAAGTACACAATAAGCCGCACAAGGAGCAGGTCTTCAAATGTATGATCGACTGGCTCGGCACGCATTCCTAGCCGTATTCCTGAGAACATCCTAAACTTTTCCTAGACAAAACAATTTTGGCATGGGAAAATTTACAGGGTACCGCCGCATGTCCCTGACAGGACATATGATTTTACATTCATGTGGTAAGTCAAGCGATGAGACAGGCGGTTATCACAAATCCATTTCATCAAGGAGTATTCATGACTAGCGAGAAGAAGAGCAAACGCCAGGCGAGGCGGGAAAAAATCAGGAAACAGGAATCACGCAATCGTCTTGTGATGATCGCGTTGATCACGCTCGGCGCGGCGTTGCTTGTATTTGCATTTGTCTGGCCCTCTCTACGCCCCATCGCAGAGGTGGTGACCGTCGACCCGGGCACGCATACCAATGCCAACGACAATTCCATAGGCGCCGCCGATGCCCCGATCCAGATCGTGGAATTTTCCGATTTCCAATGTCCCTTCTGCGAGCGCTTCCACCAGGAGACTGAACCCTTACTGAGACAGTATTACATCGACACTGGCAAAGTCCTGTTCACCTACCGCTCGATGGGCAACTGGGTGAGCGGTCAGACTGGCAGGACTGAATCGGAGGATGCAGCCCGGGCAGCCTACTGCACTGGCGATCAAAACAAGTTCTGGGATATGCACGCTCTCATATTCGCAAACGTTCTTGGGGAGAACGTTGGATCCTTCACTGACCAGCGCCTGGAAGCAATCGCTGAAAATGTTGAGGGTCTGGACATGGATCAGTTTAATAGCTGCTATAACAGCGGAAAATATGAAGACCGGGTACAGCAGGATTTGACAGACGGCCAGGCAGCGGGTATCACTGGCACGCCTGCATTCCTGGTGACCTATACTGTCAATGGTGAAACAAAGACCAAGATCATCGAAGGCGCACAGCCCTTCAGCGCCTTCCAGACCGAGCTCGAAGCAATGCTCAACGAGATAGGTACACAGTAAATTTTCAATCAGAAACGGACACGGCTTTATCCGTGTCCCGTTTTTTTGATTCTATATGTCCTCCGGCTTTGCTCGGCGGAGGTCTTCGCGCAGCACCCATGGAATTGCCCTCATCTTAATAAGACGAATTGGTGTATTCCGACCAGGAACGATTGGCTAAAGGGTACATCGGTGGAAATCTATTTCATGGTTTTCAGAATTACGGTAATATTTTTCTTCAAAACAGGCAGATCGTTCTCTACAATATCTCAAACCCTATTCAGGCTTATCCCCAAATAATCATGCACAACAACATTACGAAAAGCAGAGATAACGCGCCAATCCACTTGTGGATGCCGCTCCTTCAGCCCAGGCGAGATCCGCTGGGACGACTCGGCCAAGGTGTGCAAATTCCGTAAGACAGCATCCTGCGTTTTGTGATCTTCCAGGAAATATTCCTGCCCTTCCCGGGTATACTCTTCAATCCGTTCGATGGCTTCCTGGATGTGGATGAGATAGAGGCGATCATCTTTCACAGGGGACGCGCCTCCTCCAATATTCTCTCTTTGATGAACCAGTGCAAGCCATCCCGTGTCACTACATCCACTGGAACGCCAAGTAATTCTTCCAAATCTGCCACCAGCCCGGCTGGGAACCAGGGTGAATGGATTGGTCCGACTTCCACGAGGAAATCGATATCGCTCTGATCATCGTTATCGCCGCGCGCCATGGACCCAAAGACACTCAGGTTATAAGCACCATGCTTTCGCGCAATTTCAATGATCTGCTCACGCCGGGTTCTGAGAAGCTCTTCGACTTCCACATCTTTCTTCATGGTGTAATTATACAACAATGGCATTAGGGCATGATTGAATTCCCTCCACCCCAGGAGTATCACAGAATATTTCAAATCCACCTGATAAATGTTTTAAATGACATAATCTCACGAGAAAACCATCGAAGAATTACCCATCAACAAGAACGACTTAATACGGTACTTATCGTGCAGCGTCCGGTCAGGACTACAAGTGTATAATGAAAACTGAAGCACACTATTGAGGATGATCTGATGAAACTCCGTTCTTTCCGTTCCATCCTTTGCTCGATCTTCATTGTCGCACTTCTTGCCTCCTGCACGGGCATTCCCCTCCCGGGTCTGGAGACGCCAACGCCTCAGCTCCCGACACCCACGCCTTATCAGCAGGCGCTGCCGCCCAGCCTGGTGGAGACGGTCCCGCCGCTGAACACCGTCATCGGTCATTTATCGCCCATCACCTTTTACTTCAACGAAGCCATGGACAAAGCCACGGTGGAACCCGCAATAAGGGGACTGCCAGAGGGGATATTTACCTGGAACGATGAAGCAACCCTGTTCTTCGAGCCCACGCAGCCTTACCCCCCCAACAGCAAATTGGAGATCACGATTGCAAGCTCCATCAAGTCCTCCACAGGGTTTGGGACCCAGGAACCGATCGAGCTCTCCTTCCTCGTGGCGGATTATCTGAAAGTGGCGCACGTCCTGCCGCAGGAGGATGCCGCAGATGTGGACGTCCGGGCCGCGGTGTTGGTCTCGTTCAACCAACCGGTCGTGCCGCTCGGCGCGGAGGCTTCATCCCTGCCGCCGGCGTTCGATCTTGAGCCTGCGGTAAAAGGGAACGGGGAATGGGTCAATACCAGCACGTATATCTTTTATCCCGAGCCTGCGATGGCGGGGGGAACGGAATACACCCTCAGGCTGAACCCGGACCTGCAAACGGCGACCGGCGTCGGCCTGGAGGGAGGCGCAGCGTCCGAATGGAAGTTCACCACTGCGCTCCCGCAGGTCGTCTCACTTGAGCCATCCACCGAGCAGCAACTGCCGCTCGATCCGCAGATCCGCCTGACGTTCAACCAGCCCATGGACATGAAAAGTGTGGAATCGAATTTTCTGTTCAGTGGCCCGCAAGGCTCGCTAAACGGAAGATTCGAATGGAGTGAAGAGGATACCGTCCTGAGCTTCGAACCCAGGCAGGAGCTGGCGCGCAACGCGGGCTACATTTTGAACGTGGGCGCGGCGGCTGAGTCGAAAGGCGGGGAAACACTCGGGGAGGAATACGGCGCGGTGTTCAACACCTTCGATAACTTTGCCGTGACCGCCACCAATATTGAGTACTACTCGGCAATTTTCACGTTCAGTTCCCCGATCGCAGAAGGGGATACTGATGAGTTTGTCGAGGTAAATCCACCGTTGGATAATTTCTCCACGAGCCTGACGGAGGACGGATTGATGCTTGGGGTCTATGGGTTTTTCGAGCCTGAGACCGATTATGTGATCGAAATTTCAGCACAGCTGCGCGACCGCTGGGGACAATCGCTGGGCGATCCGTTTATCACCAATTTTCGCTCGGCTCCTGTCCCCGCAATGTT
>DATFET010000389.1:0-5875 GCA_035250835.1 Anaerolineales bacterium | reverse complement strand
GTTGTGCAGGGCAAAACCTTCCTCATGCAGCCAGCGGGCAAGCTGCCCATAGCGGACTCCGGCCTCGACCGTCACAGTACGGCGCTCACGGTCCAACGCTACGATTTTGTCGAAATGCTCGAGTGAGATTAGATGCCCGGGCGAATCTGCAATGTCGTTGAATGAATGACGCGTCCCAAGCGCCTTTACTTTGTCCCCGCGCGCGACAAGCTCCTGTATCTGTTCGACCGTTTCCGGCCGAGGGATCTGAGCAGCACGATAGATGTAGTTGTCAGCCCAGTTACTGGCGGATCTCATGTGGAACTGTCCCGGATCCCCAACAGCCATTCGTCGAAAAAGTCCACCAGTCTGTGTTGATAGCGGCGCGGGTTATCCAGATAGATCGCCAGATGGGGAGCACTTTCCTCCAGCCACAGAAAACGCGGCTCCTGGGCTGCATTGAATAATCTCTCCCCGGCCTCGGGAGGCGCGACAATATCGGCAGTGCTGTGGACGATATACACTGGACGAGGGCTGATCCTCCCGATCTCATCGATTGGACTGACCGCCTCGAGATCGATGCCGGTTTCAAGTCTCGTAATGACCTTTGCCAGCGGGTTGATCAATGGATAGGGTACAAGGAAGTTGAACTCATCCTCAAGCGAATCGAAGGAACTATCGACGAACAGCGCTTCGATTTGCGGGAACTGTGCGGTTGCGCGGATCAAAGTTGCGCCGCCCATGGAGCCGCCCCACGCGCCAATATGCTGGACGCCCGGCTGCGCCAGTGCGTAATCGAGCCCGGCTTTTACATCCAGCACTTCCAGGTAACCAAAGGTCGAAATCTTCCCATCACTTTGACCGTGTGCCCTGGCATCCCAGGCAAGGACCCCATAATCCCTTTTTACCAGCATCTGATAAACCCATTCGGGACGGTTATCGCCATAGCCGTGCGCCAGCAGAATCACCGCTCCGTTCTTGGGAGGTGTATACCAGGCGGACAGGCGGATCCCATCCTGGGTGGTGAGATCCACAGACTGGTATGGAACTTTGTATTTCCTGAGAGTGTTACCAGGCGGAATGATCCGGGGCGGATGCAGGGCGTCATTCACGCCCGCGAAGCCGGCGAGTACGGTCAGGACGATCAAAAGAAGTGCAGCCCTGCCTGCAATCAAAATGATGGATTCTGTTCTGTGCTGCCCGCTGATTTTCTTCATAGTCTGATTAGACCGTTGTCAATCTTCTGGGAAGCCGCGGAACACCCTATCTTCATCCACGGATTCGGCGAACTCTTCGAAGTCCATGTTCGCAATGGACAGGTTGTTTTCAATCGACTGGATCTGTGAGGGAACGGCGCGAAACTCACGCGCAGACTTCTCAAACAGGTCAACGATGAGCAGCGGATGTTCGGGGTGTGAGATTGCAGTCTGGTCAGCAACGATCATGAAAGTGTGATCATAGTCATGGGGAAGAAGATCCAGTATTTGAGACGTGCCGATATTCGCATATTGCGAGTCATCCAGGAAGTCCACATTTGCCCCGAAGCGAAAAGGACCAACGGGTTTCAGGATCGTAGCTCGAATATCTTCCCAAACAGCCTGGTCCGAGAAATCGGTGCGGAGGACAAGAGCGTTCTCTGTTTTAGGGATGGGTTTCATGGATGTTATGAGAATTTTACCGCATACGCTGTAAGACAATTTTCAAATGCGGGATCGACCGATTTACTTTCATTGTTTGCATTTCCATTTCGTAGTGCAGGGCGTCGCCTTCGAGTTCGAATGTGCGCGCAGTGGATATCATGCGTGGGTCATTTGTAATCACTTTGCTCACAAAACGGATGCGAATCAGGTTTTCAAGCGATTCTATCGAGCCGATCAGCACTTCGCTGCGACCGATCTGCGCGCTGGTCATCTCCAACTCATCCGTTTCAAGGATGCGGATAAAACCGTTCTCCCAATGCGATTCAAGCCACTCGGTCTGGCCATCATAACGCTTTTGAGCACGCTGTTCATATGCTACTGTTTTCACATCCCGTCGGGTGAAGATAAGCGATTCACGATAATCAAATGGAGTAATGGTGGGATACTGCCCGCGACCCTCGCCTTTCCAGGTCCCTTCGAGGAGGTCGAATACTTGGACACTGGTCGTTGATTTCTTACTCATCGTTTTATGATATCCACCTTCACTTTGGCAGCCAGTATTCCAATTGGATGTTGTCCGGGTCTCGAAATGCCACGTACAAATTATATGTTCCTCCTCATAATACAACAAAAGCCTCAGAACATTCATATTCCGAGACTTATCTTGCTACTGAGGCCCAATCTACCAAATACCGCTCTACTGATTCAAGTCATACATGGCAGCCAGCAGCACAACACCAACTCCCTCGCCGCGTTCAGCTTTCTGCCAACTCCGAGATCGCCTCGCTTTTGTCGTAGAACGTGACGCCCACGCGCCGAATATGCTGGATCACGTCAGGGTCGTTGATAGTATGAAATATTGACAAGTCAATGATGTATGGGAGGAGCAGATCGTCGAGTTCATCCATGATTCTGTACAGGACATTCAGAGTTAGATCCTTACCACCGTGCAATGTCAGATCAATATCCGAGCCGTTTTTATAGTTACCTTTGGCGCGCGAACCGTACAAGATCGCTTTGTCTACCTGCGGGTAATGGCTGAGAACGCCGCGAATCTTATCTATGGCGGAGTCTTTCAAACCAAAGCGCGTGGTCATAAATGATCTTCCCTTAACATCTGTAACTTCTCATGCAGTTTCACAAATTCAGAAAAATACTGATTGGAAACGGCGCTTGCAATTTATTTCGCTATTTCCTCGTTGTAGGTATGACTCGTAAGGGTGCGGCTTCGAACCATGGCCATCCATGTCTCGCCGTCCTCGATCAGGCCGCGCTGAAAGCCCAGCCGGAACGCGTCACGGCTCCCGTGGATTTCAGTCTCGCCCTGCGCCTCCAGATAATCCTTCAGGGTATTCCAGGCCAATTCATCGGTATATTCAAACGCCTGAATCAATCCCTGTTCCTCCAGTTCATTTAATTCCCCTTTTTGGATGAACTTTTTCAATTGCCCCAGGGCTTTCGTAAAATGATTGAAACGTTGGATCCAGCGAACATCTTCCATTGTCATAGAGATTATTATACAGCAAATAAAAAACCTCGAAACATTTACGCTCCGAGGCTTTACGGTTTCACAAAACCTGACAGGTCTCCGCGATGGGTTGTCTCAATCTATACCGCTGTCCACGCAGAAGTTGATGTGGGCAGGTGGCACGATGAGACCTGTCAGGTTTTTACTCTACGCGTTCAAATCATATCCTTCCGGGAGCCAGCAGCACAGGACCAGTTCTCTCGCCGCCTTGACCTCGTCCATGCGACCGAATTGCGTGGTGCTGGGAGCATTGTGGAGCAGGTCAGGCTGGGATTTGGCTTCCTCGGCGATCTTGATCATTGCATCGGCGAAAGCATCGAGCGTGTCTTTGTTCTCCGTTTCGGTCGGCTCGATCATCAGCGCTTCGTGGACGATGAGCGGGAAGTAGTTCGTGGGCGGGTGGAAGTTATAGTCCATCAGGCGTTTGGAAATGTCGAGGGCGCGCACGTCACTGCCTTCGAAGCGTCCCTCGGCGACGAACTCATGCATGCAGATGCGGTCAAATGGGACGTGATAGGTGTCGCGCAATCTTGCCAGCAAATAGTTCGCGTTCAACACGGCATACTGGGAAATGTCCTTGAGTCCATCCGGTCCGTGCATGGCGATGTAGGTGAAGGAGCGGACAAATCCGCCGCCGAAATGACCGTTGAAGGCTTTCATCCGTCCGATGGATTTCTCGGGCTTGACGAAGCCATATAAGGGGGGAGTCTCGTCGTCGCCCTCCTCGAGGATGCCGACCAGCGGCTCAGGGAGGAAATCTGCCAGGTGCGCGGCGACACCGACAGGACCGACACCCGGTCCGCCGCCGCCGTGTGGGACAGAGAAAGTCTTGTGCAGGTTGAAGTGCATCACGTCAAAGCCCAGGTCGCCGGGGCGGACAATGCCGAGCAGTGCGTTCAGGTTGGCGCCATCACCGTACATCAAGCCGCCGCAGCCATGCACCCGATCGATCACCTTTTCGATGTTCTCGTCGAAGAGACCGAGTGTGTTCGGGTTGGTGAGCATCATTCCAACGACGCTATCGTCGCAGGCGGCTTCGAGCGCCTTCAAATCCACGTTACCACGCTCATCCGATGGGATGGTGACAACGCTCATACCCATCATACCGACCGAGGCGGGATTGGTCCCATGCGCCGCATCCGGGATGAGCATCTTCTTCCGTTTGTCATCACCGCGCGACTTGTGGTAGGCGCGCATCATCAGAACGCCCGTGAATTCTCCATGCGCGCCCGCGGCAGGCTGGAGTGTTACCGCGCCAAAGCCAGCGATCTCTTTTAGCCATTCCTGCAGCTGATACATCAATGCCAGATTGCCCTGCACCGTTTCGATCGGCTGTAATGGATGGGTAAACAGAAAGCCTGGCAGGCGAGCGGTATCTTCGTTGATCTTCGGGTTGTACTTCATCGTGCAAGAACCCAATGGATAATAGCCGCTGTCCACACTGTAGTTGAACTTGCTGAGGTGCATGTAGTGGCGGACCACATCCACTTCGGCGAGCTCGGGCAGAGGCAGCTCAGAGCGGAGAAGCTCCTCGGGAGGCAGATCCGTTTCCGGGACGTCTGAAGCGGGCATCATCACGCCTGTCCGTCCTGGGGAGGATAGGTCAAAGATGGTCGGCTCAACGACTTTCGCGCTGAGCGGAGGAACAGCGTTCTTCTGTTCCGCAGACGAAGCGTCTCTAATCATGGCTTACCTCCGATAAAACTTCCACAAGCATGTCGATGTCTTCCTTGCTATTCATCTCGGTTACGGCGATCAGCATGTGATCCTTGAGGGCGGGATAATCCTGACCGAGGTCGTATCCGCCGAGAATGCCGTGGTCAAGCAGGTGCGTGTTGACCTCTTCCACGGGGCGATTTACACACAGGGCAAACTCATGGAAGAACGGTTCGGTGAAGCACAATCCCATGCCATCGATCTTGCTGAGCTGCGCTGCGGCGTAATGCGCCTTTTGATAACAAAGCTCAGCGACCTGACGCAAGCCCTTCTTGCCAAGCAGCGACAGATAGACAGCTGTGCCGAGGGCGATCAATCCCTGGTTGGTGCAGATGTTGGATGTGGCTCGTTCGCGTTTGATGTGCTGTTCGCGTGCAGTCAGAGTCAGGACGTACGCGCGCTGGCCGCGATTATCGACCGTCTCGCCGACCAGGCGTCCCGCCATCTTGTGGACGTAATTCTTGCGGGTCGTGAAAAAGCCGATGCTGGGTCCGCCGTACCACATCGGGATCCCCAGCGGCTGACCGTCGCCCACGACGATGTCTGCGCCCATCGAGCCAGGCGTCTTGAACATTGCCAGCGCCGTCGGGTTCGCGACGACGCAGACCAGCGCTCCCTTTGCATGCGCGGTTTCGATCAGCTTTGTGTAATCGTAGACGCGCCCGAAGAAATCGGGATACTGGATGATGACGAGACAGGTGTGATCATCGGTGAGCGAGACCAGAGAGGCATTGCTGTTGGTAGCTACGTCGAGATTTGAGATGAGGGATTGGTCATCACCCGCCAGTTCCAACTCCATGCCCTGGGCATAAGTGCGGATGACAGCCCGGTACTGAGGATGGAGCGTGGGCGAGATGACGACCTTCCTGCGCTTGCCGCGGAACTGTGCATACGCCAGACTGACTGCCTCCGCCGTGGCGGTCGCGCCATCGTAATGTGAGGCGTTGGATACATCCATACCGGTCAGAGCAGACATCAGGGATTGATACTCGAAGATGGCCTGCAGCGTGCC
>DATFET010000359.1:0-3284 GCA_035250835.1 Anaerolineales bacterium | reverse complement strand
CTTGTGGATGATCATTCGGTCGTGCGTCAGGGTGTGCGTGCTTTCCTGGTCACGCAAGCGGATATCACAGTTGTGGCCGAGGCGGGGTCCGGAGAGGAAGCTGTGAAAATGGCTGAGCAATTTGTACCTGATGTCGTCCTGATGGATCTCATCATGCCCAATATGGACGGTGTGGAGGCGACGCGGCGGGTCAAACAGGTAAGCCCGCGTTCGCAGGTGGTTGTGTTGACTTCCTACCATGAGGACGAGCACATCTTTCCCGCTCTGAAGGCCGGAGCCTTGTCTTATGTCCTGAAAGATGTGAGCGCCGAAGAACTTGCGTCTGCTGTCCGAAAAGCCGCGGCCGGAGAAGCCGTTTTGCATCCGCGCGTGGCGGCACGCGTCATCAAGGAATTGCAGGGCCGGCGGGAAGAGGCACTGAACCCGTTCACCGAACTCAGTGAGCGCGAACTGGAAGTGTTGAAATTGATCGCGGATGGTATGTCCAATGCCGAGATGGCGGCAAAGCTGGTGCTGAGCGAAAAGACCATCAAGGGACACGTAAGCAATATCTTGAGCAAGCTGCATTTGGTGGACCGAACGCAGGCGGCTGTATATGCCTGGCGGGAAGGCGTGGTGCGCAAGGATTGAACCGGGCGGGCAGGGCTCGGAGATGCGGCCAGGCAGCGAAAAGAGGGAGAGACTCAACTAAAAGAGTAGACAACTTAACGAAATGAGGGAGCCTGCTCATCGTTCGCGATGTGCAGGAATCCACAGCAGCCAGCCTCCCGAAAGACCCCTGCGATGACCTGCCCCAGGCAGGAAAATTACCTTTCGGGTGAAAACAAAGCTTTTCCGCCCATGGGAAGCGGTAGGACATTAAACTGCAAAATATCCGCCTAAAGGAACTTATATGAATGCCGTATAATCCCAGTTGAACTAAGCGCTACGCGCAGGAACCCCACAGAAAGCACTTGGAATAGATTCATAAAATATCCTGGTCAGGGCTATATTGCCTGTATCGGATCCTTTTCCATACAGGAGGTATAGCCATGACTGTTTTAAGACAAAAGATGATCGACGCGAAGCATATGCAGCTGCGCGGTTTTGCAGTTCGGACGCAGGAGGCGTATCTGCTGGCGGTGAGCCAATTGGCCAGGCATTATCACAAACCACCGGACCCGATCGAAGAAGAAGAGCTGCGCCAGTATTTCTTGTTCCTCAAGAATGAAAAACAGGCGAGCCGCGCCACCTGCACCATTGCGCTATGTGGGATCAAGTTCTTCTTTGAACGTACGTTGGGACGCGAGAGGAAGACCTTCGAGTTTCTGCGTCCGTCGAAAGAGAAAAAGCTGCCGGTGGTGCTGAGTGTTTCGGAAGTAGGGCGAGTGCTGGGGTGTGTTCATCGCCAACCGTATCGAGTGTGCCTCACGACGATCTACGCCTGCAGACTGCGCCTGTTGGAAGGGGTCCGTCTGCAGGTCAAAGAGATCGATGGAGAACGCAAACTCATTCACGTTCATGCAGGCAAAGGAGGCAAGGATCGCTATGTACCTTTGCCAGAAAGTTGCCTGCAGTTCCTGCGACTACACTGGCTTACCCATCGCCATCCAGTCTGGTTGTTTCCCTCTTCACGGGAAGACCGAGACCAGCCCATGAATGAGAGTGGATTGCAACGCGCCTTCCGCTCTGCTGTGCGAGAGAGCGGGGTGCAAAAGCCAGCTACAGTCCACACCCTCAGGCATTCCTACGCCACCCATTTACTGGAAGCAGGTGTCAATCTACTTCTACGGGCACGGTGATTCCTGGCTCAAGATAATTTCTTTCCTTCATCTCAAGTATAATCTCTTACATGTCGATCAAAACCGAACTTAACGAGTCCATGAAGGATGCCATGAAGAGCGGGGATGAGATCCGCAAGCGTACGGTGCGGATGGTGCTTGCCTCGGTGAAACAGGCGGAAGTGGATAAGCGCACCGAGCTCGACGACATGGCTGTAATGAACCTGATCCAGAAGGAGATGAAGAACCGCCGCGAAGCGCTCGAGGAGGCGAAGAAAGCGAACAGGTCCGATTTGATCGAAGCCAACGAGGCTGAGATCAGAGTGCTCGAAGCCTTTTTACCGAAAGCCATGCCCACTGAAGATATACAAGCCCTCGCCCAGGAAGCCATTGCTGAAACTGGAGCCTCTTCTCCCGCCGACATGGGGAAGGTCATGAAGATTGTCATGGCAAAAGTCGCGGGCCGCGCGCCCAATGATGTGGTCAGCGCGACCGTGCGGGAATTGCTCCAAAAATAAAATGGGGACTTCCAACGCGCGTAATCATCCTTTCCCCGCGCGCATCCGCACGCTGCAATTCATCCTGCTTGTCCTTGTAAGCATCATTTCCTACGGAGCGCTGGTCCTGCCGCAGTTGATCCGTCCTCTAGCTGCTGCGCTGCAGGCGGGGGAAGTCTCACCGAACGATTACCAGGCGCCTGCCATCCACAGCTATATCAGCGAAGTACGGACAGAAGAGGATCGGCTTGCAGCCGAAAATGCTATCGCGCCGGTCTATGGCTCTCCAGATCCCTCGGTGGCACGCCGTCAGATTGAGCGCTTGCGCGCCGCCTTGCAATACATCACCCTGGTCCGCGCCGATACGAATTCCTCCCTCCAGCAAAAAGTCAACGATATTTCTGCTCTCAGCGATGTAACCCTCCAGCCGCAGAGCGTGGACCAGATTCTGTCCCTCAGCCCGGCCCGTTGGGATGCCATTCAACAGGAATCGCTCATCGTGCTGGAGCAGGTCATGCGCCGCAGCATCCGCGACCAGGAAGTGGAATCCGTCCTGCGCTCGATCCCCTCGCTCGTTAGCCTGTCGCTGGACGAGACCCAGGCGGGAATCATATCCGACCTGGTGGCGGGGTTTGTCACACCCAACAGCCTGTACAACGAGGAATTAACGAATGCAGCCAAAGAGGCGGCGCGCGAGGCGGTGGAACCTGTCACCCAGACGTACAAAGCCGGCGAGATCATAATCCTGCGCGGTCAAATCGTCACTCCGGTTCAGCTCGAAGCATTGCAGGAATTTGGCCTGATCGATGAATCTGACCCGTGGCAGATCTATGCCGGCGCGGGCGCGCTGGTGATTATGGTTGCAGGATTGGTCTGGCTATATTTTTCACGCAGGCATTTGCAGTTCCTGTACAACGCCCGCAGCCTGGTGGTGGTGGCGTTGCTCTTTGCAATTTTCGTCGTGGGTGCGCGGCTGATCATTCCAGAGCGCACGATCGTCCCTTATGCATTTCCACTTTCGGCGCTT
>DATFET010000330.1:0-4721 GCA_035250835.1 Anaerolineales bacterium | reverse complement strand
ATTGCATAGCTTTTTTGGCTGCATCAAATCGACCTGGACTTTCCTTGATATTTTGAATACCCTGGGTTGTGTATTTGGAAAGTATGATGTAAGTAGCCATTTGAAGTTCTCCTTATCAAATAGATGTCGCGCAGATAAGCTCTATGCCGCAGGGAATAGAGTTGCGCAAGCCATGAACCCATCGTAATGCGAGCTGTGATCGGATACACAAACTCCTTAAGTAGATATGAACGGGCTCCTCCTGGTTATGAAATTGTCGCGTTGGGAGGGTTTATGTTTCTATCGTTTTTTCGGACTGCACGAGTTCTCTGCTTTAATGATTCGTCGCCATTAATCGCATCAATCCCGCCAGTAGGACGACAGTAAACAGAGTACTCTTACATAGTGTTCAACTGGATTATTCTATTATAAACGCATTGTACAAAATTCTACGAACAAAGTCAATTTTATGAAAGTATTCACAATTTTTCGGATGGAATAGCGTGCCCAGTGGGAATAACTATCGGCATAAAAAAGACTCCCGCGAGAGGAGCCTCTTTTAGCTGGGGATCAGGGATTCGAACCCCAATTTCCACGTCCAGAGCGTGGCGTGCTGCCGTTGCACCAATCCCCAAATTTCCACAGCGGGCGGTATTGTATCATGCCGTGATGAAGCAGGC
This sequence comes from Anaerolineales bacterium, assembly GCA_035250835.1. Taxonomy (GTDB): domain Bacteria; phylum Chloroflexota; class Anaerolineae; order Anaerolineales; family Villigracilaceae; genus Defluviilinea. The sequence goes on along the minus strand of DATFET010000330.1, from coordinate 4,062 downwards.
AAGATTTACTGACGTGCAGCGCGGCGGGTGTTGTCTTCCGTGTCGAGCAGGATCAGCAGGATTTTCGAAACCGCCTGCAAGCCGAAGAAGGCGAGCACGCCTGGGAGCGGCTGGAGAAAGAATGGGGCAAAAAGGTTAAGGACTGTCAGGAATGTGGCTCCCTTGTCCACAAACAGACCGCTGAAATATTGCCCCAGGAACACTGTGAATGAAAATAACCAGGACAAAATGTACAAGGTTAATACCACCCATGCCACAACGTCCGCCCAGCGCGAAAGCCGCAGGATGGCATCACGATCGAAATAGGTCCCCAGGAAGGTTGATGATTTTTGGTTTGACTCGGTCATTCGATCTCCTTCGTGAATTGCAATCCAAAGCTTAATTACGCATGGAGAACATGCGTGGGACAAGCGGTAGACCTGGCCCTTTGTTATAATACTGGATTGACTCTATTAACACCTTAAATGTTCCTGGATATGGGAACACCCGGGGTCGTGAAAAGAGCGAAAATCCTGATAAGGCAGTGATATGAATCCTGAAGAAAACACGACCAGTAAACCCACAGATTTTATCCGCGAAGCCGTCGCAGAGGACCTGCGCACGGGTCGCTTCAACTATGTCCGCACGCGGCTGCCGCCCGAACCGAATGGATATCTGCATATCGGCCACGTCAAGGCATTTATGATCGATTATCTGATTGCCAGGGAAAACAACGGCGAGCTGATCCTGCGCTTCGACGACACCAACCCGACCAAGGAAGAGACCGAGTTTGTGAATGCCATCATGGAGGATGCGCGCTGGCTTGGCATCGAGTGGGACAAGGTCACATATGCATCGGATTATTTCGATGAATTATACGAGTGGGCACAGAAACTTGTCTTGATGGGCAAGGCATACGTGGACGACCAAAGCCCGGAGGAAGTGAGCGCCAACCGCGGCACATTTACGGAGCCCGGCAAAAACTCCCCCTACCGCGATCGCGATGTCGAGGAGAATATGGATCTGCTCGAGCGCATGAAAAACGGGGAATTCCCCGACGGTTCACGCGTCCTGCGCGCCAGGATCGACATGGCGCACCCAAACCTCAACATGCGCGACCCGGTCATGTATCGCATCATCCACGAGCCGCCTCATCACCGCACCGGGACGACATGGAAGATCTACCCAATGTACGACTGGGCGCACGGACAGAACGACTCGATGGAAGGCGTCACGCACTCGCTGTGTTCATTGGAATATCGCGATCACCGTCCGCTCTATGAGTGGTTTCCTGAACAACTGGATGTATTCAAGCCGCGGCAGATCGAGTTCGCGCGCCTGAACCTGAACTACACGGTGATGAGCAAACGCAAGCTGCGCCGGCTCGTGGAGCAGAACTACGTCAGCGGCTGGGATGACCCACGCATGCCCACCCTGCGCGGCATGCGCCGCCGCGGCTACACCGCACAGGCCATTGTAGACTTTGTCCAGCGTATGGGCATCTCTACGGTCGCCACATCGAATGCCGGAGTGATTGCAGATGTGGCATTCCTCGAATCGTGCGTGCGCGATGATCTGAATAAGCATTCCCCGCGTCGGATGGCCGTCCTCAAGCCGCTGAAACTGGTGATCGATAACTACCCCGACGATCGAGTTGAAGAGATGGACGCGGTCAACAACCCAGAAGACGCTACGGCAGGAACTCGCAAGGTTCCATTCTCGAAAATCCTCTACATCGAGCAGGATGATTTTCGTGAGACGCCTCCGCCGAAATATTATCGTCTCTATCCCGGCAACGAAGTTCGCCTGCGGTACGCATATTTCGTCAAGTGCACGCATGTCGTCAAGGATGATGCAGGGGAGGTCGTCGAGGTACATTGCACGTACGATCCCACGACACGCGGCGGGGACGCGGCGGATGGACGCAAGGTCAAATCCACGATTCACTGGTTGTCGGCCGCCCATGCCAAAGAGGCAGAGTTCCGTATGTATGACCGCCTCTTCATGAAAGAGGACCCGGAAGAGGGCGAAGAGGGATTCATCCAATGTTTGAATCCAAACTCGCTCAGCATCCTGAATGGACATATCGAACCGCTTCTCGCGCAGACCCGGCCGGGTGACCGCTTCCAGTTCGAACGCCAGGGATATTTCTGCACCGACCCCGAATCGACGGATGAGAAACCTGTTTTCAATTTGACGGTAAATCTTAAGGATACGTGGTCAAAGATCGAGAAGAAGTCGAAGTAGCGCTGTCATGTACAGCAGCACAGTATCGAGATAATTTCAAGTCGGCTCTTACAATTCTCCTGTGTCATGTCCATAAAAGAAAATCTGCGCACTCGAGTGCGCAGATTTTCCAGTAATTTTTTAAAGGTTATCGGGTGGAGGCGGCGGACCATCACGGCGGATATAAGTCGTGCGGTTGGCCGAGGCAAACAACGCCACCAGCAGGACGACCGCCAGCAGGCCGAGGAAACCGTAGAAGAGCAGCGTCATGATATTTGTGGTGGCTGCTTCATCCTCACCAGTCACCGGAACGACAGCCGTGATATTGACATCCGGGGGCACGATCGTAGATGCCACAGTTGGAACGATTACAGTTTCCTGCGCTTCAGGTCCTGCACTCACAGGTGCGGCAAATGTAAATGCCCCCCAGAGGGCTACCAGAGTAAACAGGGTTAGCGTGTAAATCAGTTTTTTATTCATGGTCACGTCCTTCACATCCCGCGCCAGCCATGGTCGGCACCATTCCAATAGGAGGAAAAAGCTGGAGCGGAATTAAATTGGTATTGCAGTCCTTTAAGTATCCCCGTAGACCACAATTCGTATATTTATTAAAACGAGGTGTAGGACAAACTGTTATTTTGCTTATAAAGAAAGTAAAACCCCATACCTTTTCCAGTAGGTATGGGGTCATTGGACCTTTTCAATTGAACAAGGATTACATTCCTTCCAGAATCCCAATCGCATTTTTCAAGCGCTGCAGCACCTTATCGCGCCCGATGATCTCCAGGCTTTCGAACAACGGCGGGCTGATCTTTTGTCCTGTTACAGCCACGCGCAGGATGCCAAAAACCTGGTTGGCATTGAACCCGGATTTTTCAACGAACTCACGCATTGGCGGTTCAGCAGACTGATGGGAGAGTTCTGGCAATGATGAAAGAATCTCGTACGACTTGCGGGCAATCTCCCAGGACTGTTTCGCATCGAGTCCCTTTGCGACGAGATCATCGGGTGTCGGCTCCACGTGTTCCTGGAAGAAGAAACTCGCAAACGCGAGACAATCATCCAGAGTGACAAGTCGCTCGCGGATCAAGGGCGTCACTTTGAGCAGCGTCTCATTCGGGACCTCAAGGCCGGCTCCCGTCAAATAAGGCTTGATACGGGCTGACAGGTCATCGGTCGTCAGGAGGCGAATGTGAGTCCCATTGAAGTGATCCAGTTTCTGGAAGTTGATCGCGGCCGGCGAGGGTGTTAAATTGGCGATGTTGAATCGCTCCACCATCTGATCGAGAGTCATAACATCGTCTTCCGCCACGCCCCAGCCCATCAGGGCGATCCAGTTCAATACACCTTCCGGAGTGTAGCCAAGGTCTTTCATGTCCGTTACAAAAACGGAATATCCATCCTTCATGACCTGGGCGCCCTCGCGCTTGCTCATTTTTCCCTTGCCGCTGGGTTTGAGGAAAAGAGACAGGTGAATCCAAACCGGCTCCTCCCAACCAAAAGCCCGGACAATGTTGACGTGAAGCGGAAATGTGGACAACCATTCCGAGCCGCGCAGCACATGCGTGATCTGCATATCATGATCGTCGGCCATGGCTGCGAGGTGATACGTTGGCAGTCCGTCCGATTTCATGATGACATAATCATCGAGATTTTTGTTTTCGATAGTAATATCGCCACGTAAGTGGTCATGCGCGGTGGTCGAGCCTTCCTGCGGCATCTTGAAACGAATCGTATATTTCTCCCCGGAAGCGATCCTGCGCGCAGCCTCATCAGGATCCAGCCGCCGGCACAGACCATCGTATTTGACGCGATCCACTTTTTGGGCTTCCTGCTCCTTGCGCATTTTTTCCAGGC
>DATFET010000329.1:0-19620 GCA_035250835.1 Anaerolineales bacterium | reverse complement strand
GGTGGTTTTCCAAGTTAATGTTTGGGTTGAGGAGGGTTTTGGCTTCTCCCCTTCGCGAAGCACCCTTTAGGGTTAGGGGGACCTCGTACCCAAGCGTAGCGAGTGGCAGGCAGGAGAGGGTAAATCCAATTCAATTTCTACACAGCGTTAACAGTTTTCTTGCATTCCCGGGGTAATATGGAAACAATGATAAGAACAGCGCTATCCACGCGCTTATGAAATAAATGCAAGGAGCCTCTCTATGGCAAAGATAATTGGTATTGACCTGGGAACGACAAATAGTGTTGTCGCCGTGATGGAAGGCGGACAGCCGACCGTGATCCCCACTTCCGAGGGGGGCAGATTGTGCCCATCTGTAGTGGCCTTCAATAAAAACGGTGAGCGGCTTGTCGGTCAGACCGCGAAGCGGCAGGCTGTTGTCAATTCTGAAAATACGATCTATTCCATCAAGCGGTTCATTGGTCGTCACTATGATGAAACGGAAGCTGAACGGAAGATGGTTTCCTATGAAGTCGTAAAAGGTCCAACCGATGATGTGCGCGTAAAGATCCCGATCACGAACCGTGAATATTCACCGCAGGAAATCTCGGCGATGATCCTCGGCAAGCTCAAAACCGATGCGGAAGCGTACCTGGGACAGTCTGTGACCCAGGCAGTCATCACTGTACCTGCGTACTTCAACGACAGTCAGCGTCAGGCAACCAAGGATGCGGGCAAGATCGCAGGCCTGGAAGTGATGCGCATCATCAATGAGCCGACAGCTTCTGCCCTGGCGTATGGACTTGATAAAAAGAAGAATGAAACGATCCTGGTCTTCGACCTGGGTGGTGGTACGTTCGACGTATCCATCCTGGAAGTGGGCGAAGGCGTGATCGAAGTGAAAGCCACAAACGGTGACACACACCTGGGCGGCGATGACTGGGATCAGCGTGTCGTCAACTGGGCTGCAGATGAATTCAAGAAGGAGCAGGGTATCGATCTGCGCAGCGACCGCCAGGCGTTACAGCGCCTGCGTGAAGCAGCAGAAAAAGCCAAGATCGAGCTTTCCTCCGTGATGGAAACCGAGATCAATCTCCCCTACATCACTGCCGATGCAAGCGGACCGAAACATTTGCAGGTGAAACTGACACGTTCCAAATTCGAGCAAATGACCGAAGACTTGCTTGAGCGCTGCCGCAGACCGTTTGAAGCCGCATTAAAAGATGCTGGCATGGATGCTGGCAAACTCAATGAAGTCGTACTGGTGGGTGGTTCATCCCGCATGCCCATGGTCCAGGATCTGGTCCGCAAGCTGACGGGCGGCAAAGAGCCGAACAAGGGTGTAAATCCCGATGAGGTCGTGGCAGTGGGCGCGGCGATCCAGGGTGGTGTACTGGGCGGTGAAGTCAAGGATATTCTGCTGCTCGACGTCACTCCGCTTTCACTGGGTGTCGAAACACTGGGCAGTGTGATGACCAAGATGATCGAGCGCAATACGACCATCCCTGTCCGCAAGACGGAAGTGTATTCCACGGCTGCCGATAGCCAGACCGCTGTGGATATCCACGTCCTGCAGGGCGAGCGCCCGATGGCAAACGACAACATGTCGCTCGGACGGTTCCGCCTCGACGGCATCCCGCCTGCGCCGCGCGGCATCCCACAGGTGGAAGTCACCTTCGATATCGACGCGAACGGCATCCTGCATGTGACCGCCAAGGATAAGGCCACAGGCAAGGAGCAAAAAGTCACTATCACGGCTTCGACCAACCTCAACAAGAACGATATCGACCGCATGGTCCAGGAGGCCCGATCGCACGAGGCCGAGGACAAGAAGCGCCGTGAGCTGATCGATGCGAAGAACACCGCCGACAGCCTCGTCTACCAGACCGAAAAGGCGCTGCGCGACCTGGGCGATAAAGTCCCGTCGGCTGAACGCGGCACGATCGAGACCAAGATCAACGACCTGAAATCCGCTGCACAAAGCGATGACATCAACCGCATCCAGCAGGCCAGCGAGGAAGTGCAGCAGGCGTTCCATGCCCTGAGCCAGCAGCTCTACGCACAGGGACAGCCTCAGCCTGAAACCCCCGGTGGACCGTCTGCGCCGCAGAATAACGGTGATGACGTCATCGAAGGCGAAGTCAAAGAATAAGTAACAGATTAGAACCCCTGGGCATACAAAACCCAGGGGTTTTTAGTTTTATAATCCTTTTTATGCACAACCGTTCTAATCTCAGATGGGCGATCCCAGCTGCCATCGTGCTTGCCATCGGCCTGTATTTCCTGCCTCCCATTCACAGCCGGCTGGCGTGGCGCGTCGATGCCCTTCGTACAAATATCAAATATATGATCAACCCGCCCGACGAGGCTGTCTTCCAGCCTGAAGAACAGGCGCAGCTCGACATCGCGGTCACTGCGATGATGCAGACTCTTCAGGCGACCCTTACGCCGCAAGCCATCGTATCCAACTCGGCGACATCCACACCCCAGCCGGGACCCACGGCCAAACCGACGATCACTTCCACGCCTCTGCCCGCTACCGTGATGCTGGAAGGAGTCAAATACGAACACCAGCACGGACGGCTCAACTACTGCGGACCCGCGAACTTTTCCATGGCGCTTACCTACTGGGGCTGGGATGGCGATCGCGACGTGATCGGCAGGGCTGTCAAACCCCTGGATAAAGACAAGAATGTCATGCCCTATGAACTGCAGGATTACATCATAGACAATGTCCCGGGCATGTCCTCCGTGGTCCGCTATGGCGGGGATATCGAGACACTGAAGCGCCTGGTTGCAGCCGGGTTTCCGGTGGTTGTCGAAAAGGGCATCTATGAGCTGGATGTCAACGGCAAATATGGCTGGATGGGACATTATGCCTTTGTTACAGGCTATGATGATAAGAATGATCTGATCATTTACCAGGATACCTATCAACCTGAGGGCTCGGAGCCTGGACCGAATCGCAAGATAAAAGTTTCCACCTTCCTCGAAGGATGGCGGGCATTTAATTACGTATTTACCGTTGTGTATCCGACTGATCGGGAAAATGAAGTGCTGACTCTCCTCGGTCCGCTGGCGGATGACGAGCAGGCGGCGCGCCGGGCCCTGATGACCGCTCAATCGGAGGCGCAGACCCTCTCGGATATCGACCAGTATTTCGCCTGGTTCAACGCTGGCACCAGTCATGTCGCTTTGTTCCAATATGCCGACGCGGCCACTGCGTATGATTACGCGTTCAACTTATATTCCAATCTCGATGTCGAAGAGTCCGTCCGTCCGTACCGTATGATGTGGTACCAGACCGGTCCATATAAAGCCTATTACTATACTAATCGTTTTGCAGATGTGATCAACCTTGCTGATACGACTCTGAATGAGACCCTCTCCGAACCGGTGCTGGAGGAATCCCTGTACTGGCGTGGACAGGCTTACTACATGGCAGGCAAGACCGACCTGGCTGTCAAGGATTACCAGGCGGCGTTGAAGATCCACCCCCAATGGATTCCCGCCACCCAGGCATTGCAGGATCTGGGTTATCAGCCGTAGTTTTTTATATGCTCGAGCCGCCGTCCCCGGCGGCGTATTAATTCCAAACTTCCGCGCCGAGGACGGCGCTTGGAGCATAGACTATGAAACTCCTCCACTTCGCAGATGCCCACATTGATATGGCAAATTATGGACGGCACGACCCGAAAACGGGTCTGCCTTTGCGCGTCCTCGATTTTTTGAAGTCGCTGGATACCATTGTCGACGCGGCGATCTCTGAGCAGGTTGACCTGGTCATCTTTGCGGGGGACGCGTACAAGGACCGCTCACCCGCGCCAACCTTTCAGCGTGAGTGGGGCAAGCGGATCATCCGCCTCTCCCAGGCAAAAATCCCAACTCTGCTGCTGGTGGGCAATCACGACCTTTCCCCGGCGATGGGGCGCGCCCATGCCATCCAGGAATTCGACACCCTGCAGGTGCCGTTTGTGCGGGTGCTGCAAAAACCTGAATTCCTGACCCCTGAGGATTTGTGGGGGCTGCCGGTCCAGGTCATTGCCATGCCGTGGGTCTCGCGCTCGGGCCTGATGGCATCCACAGAAGCCAGCGCTGTGGACGTGAGGGAATTGTATGCCAGCATCGAAGAGCGAATCTCCGGCCTGGTGGAGGAATGGATGAATGAGGCCGACTCAAGCCTGCCTCTCATCCTGACAGCTCATGCTTCGGTGGAGGGTGCGATGTTCGGCGCGGAGCGCATGGTGATGCTGGGCAGCGACCTTGTCCTGCCCACCTCGCTCGTGAAGGACCGGCGACTCGATTATGTGGCCATGGGACACATCCACAAGCCGCAGAATCTGAATGAGGGAAACCATCCCCCGGTCATCTACCCGGGCTCCATCGAGCGGGTGGATTTTGGCGAAGCCATGGACGACAAGTTCTTCATTGTTGCCGAGGTCGGGTGTGGAGCTACCGACGTGCAGTGGAGAAAGATCGACGGGACGCGTCCATTCATCGAGCGGCGGACAGTGCTCGGGTCTACCGAGAACGTGACTCAGAAGTTGATCGCGACACTGCCCAGGACCGATCAGATGAACGAGGCGATCGTCAAATTGACGGTCGAATATCCACGCGAAATGGATGTGCTGATCGATGAGACGGCTCTGAGAAAATATACTGAGTGTTGTTTTGAATTTCATCTCGTGAAGCGGCCGAAGAGCGAAGCCCGCGTCCGCCTGCCGGAGGGACAAACGGTCAGCAGTTTGAGTCCGCTTGAATTGCTTTCACAATATTTCGAAGCGTCTAAAATCGATGAGTCGGACGAGCTGCAGCAATTAGCGCGGGAGATCATCGCAGACGACACACCTTCTCTCTGATGAGAAGCGACAGAGGGGAGGGAGGACTTGACACCTTTTACTCAAAACCTGATACTTGGATAAATCCTTTTCCGTGAGGTTGCCATGTCCAAGGAACATTCGCGTTATCGCTGGTTCGTCGTGGTAGTGTTCTTTTTCTTCATGCTTCTGCACCAGACTGACAAGTTGATGATCGGTTCCCTGCAGGTTCCCATCATGGAGACGTTTGGAATCGGCAACATTGAATGGGGTTTTGTCAACACAGGCGCATTGATCGTCGCCACGATTTTGTATCCGGTCTGGGGGTATCTCTATGATCGTTATTCCCGTGCCAGGCTTCTTTCCCTCGTATCCCTGATCTGGGGCGCCACCACATGGCTCAGTGCCCTTGTCAGGTCGTTCCCTGCTTTTGTGGTCACCCGCGCCTCCACAGGCGTGGACGATTCATCCTATCCTGGCGTATTCACCCTGATCGCTGATTATTTCACTCCGACGCTGCGCGGTAAAGTCTATGGGATCCTGCAGCTTGCCCAGCCGATCGGGTTTTTAACGGGTATGATCCTGGCACTGATCATCGCGCCCATGATCGGTGGTTGGCGCTCGGTCTATTACATTACCGGCTCGCTGGGACTGGTCATTGCTGCGCTGATCTATTTCGGTGTAAAGGAAATGCCGCGCGGCCAGGCTGAGCCTGAATTCGAAGGTGTTGAAGGGAAGGAACTCGAGCATTTCCATTTTTCTTGGAAGGAGCTGAGCCAGATCTTCAGGAAAAAAACCATGTGGATCATCTATGCACAGGGATTTGCCGGCAATTTTCCCTGGAATGTGATCGTATATTTTTTCTTCGGCTATCTTATGACCGAACGCGGCTACGATAACAACGCGGTCCTGGTGACGATGGCTCCGGTCATCCTTATCCTGGCTGCGGGATACTTCATCGGCGGCCTGGCGGGCGATGCCCTGTTCAAACGGACCAACAAGGGTCGCATCATCGTCGCGAGCATTGGGGTGCTGATGGGCGCGATCTTCCTCTACTTTGCAATGACCACACCGGTCGAGAATCGCACGCAGTTCTTCGTTTTCATGTGTCTCACAGCGGTCTTTATGCCGCTTTCATCCCCAAATGTCATCGCAACTGTTTATGATGTGACCGTCCCTGAGGTCCGTTCTACGGCGCATTCCATGGAGTATTTTGTGGAAAATACGGGGGCAGCCTTTGCTCCCCTGCTGACCGGTCTGCTTGCCAATCAGATCGGTCTGTCCTCTGCCATCATCTCGATATGCCTCACTGCCTGGATCATCTGTTTCCTCCTATACCTTGGGGCGCTCTTTACGATTGACCACGATGTGCACACTCTCCGCTCTCAAATGGCAGAGCGGGCCAGATCGATTAGCTGACCCTGCTATTGATTTTCGGCGTGTAAGAATATTGCGCGAATTGGAAAACTTCGGGATCGACGTTACAGGATATAAGAATCGCATTACAAGGAGTTCTAAATGGATGAATCGACAGGTTTGATTTTGAAGGCACTGCGTTACTCCGCAGAAAAACACAGCGACCAAAGACGCAAGAATGCCGAGGCTTCGCCCTATATCAACCATCCCATCCAGGTGACTGAAATCCTGTGGACGATTGGCGATGTGCGTGACACAACCTTGCTGCTGGCCTCGATTCTGCATGACACGATCGAGGATACCGATGCCACACCACAGGAAATTAAAGAGGAATTTGGAGAGGAAGTCCTTGACCTTGTGCTGGAAGTGACCGATGACAAGAATCTTCCCAAGAAGGCGCGAAAACAGAACCAGATCGAAACTGCACCATTGAAGTCCCGCAATGCAAAAATGCTAAAACTGGCGGACAAGATCTCTAATATCGGGGAAATAATTGACTCGCCGCCGCGTGACTGGTCGCTGAAGCGCAGGCAGGAATATTTATTATGGACAGAGAAGGTAGTTGCAGGTCTGCGGGGCATCAATGCCAAGCTCGAAGAGCGTTATGATAAGCTGCTGGCCTATGGCAACCAATCGTTGGGATTGTGACAGGGCTGCCATTTACTCAAAGCGGATAAGTACATAGACCGTGCCATCTCTTGGATAAATCTCAACAGTAGCGGTTTCTTCTTCCTTTGAGAACCATAGTGCATAAGCTTCTCCTATGTCATCTCCGCTCAGATCACCGGCCCCAAGAAATTCCCAGCCGGCATCCGGCATTTCTTTCCTGTAAAAGCGTTGAATGTCAGAGGCATCCTCACCGCTGATCTGATAGTAATAGTTCCTGTCGGTATCATCTTTCAGACCTTCAGCGCCTGGGAAAATCGGCAAATCCTCCCGTATGGCAGGTGGGGGCGATGCAGTTGCTCGGTTTGGTGTGCATGCTGCCAACAAAATTACCGCGATCAGTATAACTGAGATGTAACATTGACGCATACTTAATTCTCCAGAGAGTTACAGGGTGCCACATAATTATTATGCGGCACCCTGTAGTTTAGACGAGGCTAATCTGGACATGCCAGAGTACATCTCCAACCTATTCCATCCATGCACCTCAAGGAACCGCCAACCCAGCATGCGTTGCTACATTCAATGGCTGTTTGTGGAAGAGGGCAACCGCCATGTTCCATACAAACGTAACCTTCACATTCCATGTCAGGGGTATGCAGTCCTGTCGGGGTGGACGCCGCGACTGTTGCCGTAGTGAGCAATGTCACAGCGAGAAACAAGATAGCGAATACAATGCGTAAGGTTTTCATAGATTTCTCCTTTCATTTCCTTACAATGATCACCTCATTCAGAGGCTTCTTCAATTGCCTTTACGATAGCTGATTCTAGAGAAGACACGCCGACAACTTTCTCTCGATTCACAAAAAAGGTTGGAGTTCTGTTGACACCATACTTCAAGCCATCACTTATGTCTTGTGAAATGTAATCGTTGAAAGCCTGACGATCAAGACAGTCGTTAAAACTGAAAACATCTATCCCTATTTCCCTCGCGATGTTTACGAAGAAATCTTCATTCGAAAGATTATCTCCTTTCAGATTCTGTTGCCGATGAAAAATCAAGTCATGCATCTCCCAAAATTTTCCTTGTTCATTCGCACATTCACTTGCCATTGCAGATTGCATAGCATGGGGATGTATAGCAGACAATGGGAAATGACGATAAATGAATTTGATCTTACCTGGGTACTGTGAAACAATCTGTTTAACGATTGACTCGGCTCCAGTGCAGTAGGGGCATTGAAAATCTGCAAACTCAATGACTGTTACAGGGGCGTCTTCAGATCCCAAAATGTGTCCCTGTTCATCAGGAATGCGATCCATTATCTCGGGTTCAGGTTTAGAAAAAATCAAATCTTCAAGATGAGTTATTCTTTGAGTGAGGGCAACGAGTAAGCTTATCTGAATTAGAAGAGTGAACAGAACAAGCCAGTTGACGATATCCCCTTGAAAGAACTTTTTGAGTCTCATAATGGTTCTCGATTCATTATCACTGTACTCTTCTTAGATTCAACTTTCAACTGGGAAAACTACTGGCCTCTAAACTGGTAATTATTCGAGGTTGTCAGGCAAATATTTATGCGCCCAAGTTATCGCTTCGTGACGTGATTTCACATTTAGTTTTTTTAATATATTTGTAACATGATAAGCAGCTGTTTTTACAGTGATTCCGAGTGTTTCGGCTATACACTTATTGTCGCAGCCTTCTGCTGTTAACAGGCAGAGAATTTGTTGTTCACGATTAGTTAAATTTTCCCATTTTTCACATGCTTCTAGTCGCCAGCGATTCGAGCGGGCAAATTGCTCTGCAGTATAAAGATTATCACCACTTATAGCTTGTCGTACTGCTGATATCAATCTCTCTCCTGTTTCTGTCTTTGACAAAAAACCCGCAGCCCCTGCATCCATCATGCTTGCGAGATAGGCATCACGGTTATGGGCGGTTAAAACAAGCGTTATCGTTTCGGGACAATGAGTTCTTACCCATTTTTCAAGTTTTGCAGGAGTAAGTCCTGGCATAACGAGATCAAGAAGAAGAATGTTTGGGCGTAGTTCTGCGACCATTCCTTCTACTTGAAATCCGTTCTCTGCTTCTCCAATGACTTGAATATCTGTGGTCTCACTAAGAATCGACCGTATACCTGCCCGCGTTGTTGGGTGGTTATCGGCAATCAACACTGTGATTGTGGTTTGATTGGTAGACATCGCACCTCTTTTCATCAGAACAACTCCCTCCGTATGCAATTCTATATAAATTATAGTATTTGTCTACGCAAATAGAAGTGATGAAACTCATAATAACCATGTGACTTTGAGGGTGAGCTTTTTATGACATAACTGGAATGGTATAATTTTTGGGCTAACAGCGAATTTTTCCACGAGTGTGGTTTTTTTGAAGGAGAACGATATGTCAGGTCATTCAAAATGGTCAACAATCAAACGCAAAAAAGGGGCAGCAGATGCCAAACGCGGCGCAGTTTTTACCCGGCTGTCGCGCGAGCTGGTGATGGCTGCTCGTGAAGGCGGGAGCGATCCCGATTCCAATTTCCGCCTACGCCTGGCAGTGGATAAAGCCCGAGCGGAGAACATGCCCAAGGACAACATCGAGCGCGCTATCCGCCGCGGCGCGGGCGAGGACAAGGATGCCGCGGCGTTCGAGCAGATCATGTACGAAGGCTATGCCCCGCACGGCGTCGCCGTGATGGTCGAAGCCGTCACCGATAACCGCAATCGCACCGTATCCGACCTGCGCCATGCCTTCAGCAAGGCAGGCGGAAATATGGCTGAACCGGGCGCAGTCGCCTGGCAGTTCGAGCGCGTTGCCTTTTTCTCCTTCCCCTCCAGCATGATGAACTTTGACAAAGCCTTCGAGCTCGGTATTGAAGCGGGCGCGAACGATGTCGTTGAAGAGGATGACACGATCGAGATCATGGCTCCGGTGGAGGCGTTCAAGATCGTTGCCGATGCACTGCACAAATCCAGGGTCCAGCCTGAAGAGGCGGGACTGCGCATGATCCCCAAGCAGGAAATGGAACTGAACGCCGAGGATATTCTACAAGTCCTCAAGGCGCTGGAAGCCATCGAGGACCTCGATGACGTCCAGAACGTCTACTCGAATCTCAAGGTCTCAGACGAGGCATTGGCTGCCCTCGAAGCTGCATAGTTTCTGTACGGGCGACCTGCAAGGTCGCCCCTTCTTTTTTATGACTCTTGCTCTTGGAATTGATCCAGGTACAGCGACCACAGGCTTCGGACTCGTGCGCCTCGAGCGGGACGGGAGCCTGGTCGCCGTTAAATATGGGGTGATCTTGACCCCGAAGGATGCCTCCGCCCCGGCCCGTCTGGAGATACTTTACGATGAGTTATCTGATCTGCTCAGGGAGCACCATCCCGACACAGCCGCCGTTGAAAAATTATTCTTCTCCCGAAATGTGACGACTGCCATCGCCGTGGGACAGGCGCGCGGTGTGGTCATGTTGTGCATGCAGCAGGCGGGGATCGAGCCGTTTGAATATACTCCCAATGAGATTAAGCAGGCAGTCGCGGGGTATGGCGGCGCGCAAAAAAAGCAGGTCCAGGAAATGGTCCGTGCCCTGCTGCAGTTGGAGTCCATTCCCAAGCCTGATGATGCCGCCGATGCGCTTGCCATCGCGATCACGCACTTGAATACAAAGCGATATGACTAACACGCTCCGCGCTGAACGAAGTGGGTGTTCGCTGCCCTGCCGAGAGAGCCGCTAGGCAAACGCAGACGAAGTGCTTGCAATACTGCACCTCACGCAAGTGCAGGTGTGACATATAATTAAACTCATGATAGCAACTCTCCGCGGTGAAATTTCCCAGATCGAAGACAACGCCCTCGTCCTTGAAGTTGGCGGCGTTGGACTGCGCGTCTTTGTCCCTGCGCCCCTGCGCGGCCGGATGAAGACGGGTGAAGCATTACTGCTGTATACTCATCTTGTCGTGCGCGAGGACGCGCTGACCCTGTACGGCTTCGAATCCCAGGCGGACCGTGAGCTCTTCAACCTCCTGCTGGGCGTGGACGGGGTCGGTCCCAAGGTGGCACTGTCGGTCCTTTCCTCGATGACGCTGGATGCTGTGCAGCGCGCTGTCTTTGCCGATGAAGGCGATATCCTGAGCCGCGTACCCGGGGTGGGCAAGAAGACTGCCCAGAAGATGGCGCTCCACCTCAAAGACAAACTCAAGCCAACCGACGCGCTGGCGAAGGTCGCAGCCATGTCCGATACGGACAGCGAGGTCCTGGCGGCGTTGACCGCCCTGGGCTATTCCGTGATCGAGGCGCAAACAGCCATCCAATCCATTCCCAGGGATGCGCCGGATGATGTGGAGGAACGACTGAGGCTGGCGCTGCAATACTTCCAATAGAGGTAAAACGTTTGGGGGGCTTTCTACGTATTTTGAATTAATGAACGATGCCGAGTTATTAAAAAAATACGAACCCGTCCTGAGATTTGCAAAGAGTGAGCGCTTTTTTCCCATGGCCGTTGAGCCGTACCTTGAAAAATGTACGATCTTTGCATACGGACCGCAGGGTGTGCTGGGAGTGTTGTCTCATGTACAGGAGCCGCTCGTCACTCGCCTTGGAAAATTACACAGTGGGGAATACTACCTGCGATTTGTCAATGATCCCCTGATCGATTCGGATATCTGGGTGTGGTGGGGAATCCTGTCGGCGGCTGCAGTCGGGGCGGGATGGTTTGTACCCAGCTGGATCGGAGTCGAGATTGCTGCTCTCCTGGCGCTGGTCGCTGCGTTCATCATCTATATCCAGGCATCGCCTATCCGCTTTCGATTCTTCCCGGCTGCGTTGGCCGCGCTTTTTTTCTTTATCCTGGAAGCTGCCCCCGTCTGGTTCTTCCTCCGTACCTATGAATTTATCAGTGTGCAGGTGGAATATCTTGTCCTGCTGCCCACCTATCTGGCTGCAGTGTTTTATCTCTCTGTGCGGGTTATGAAATTTATTTTCGATACCATCATCCCCGCGGCTCCGGGCGTCGTGATGGACATGCTGTCGAATGCGACCGAGACGGTGGCGCACAAGGCATTTCGCATGTACCAGGAGATCTTGAAGCAGGATCCGCAGCCTGTTTACTATGGACGTGTTACAGAAAGACAGGATGACGAGGGCAATAACTGGAAGAGCCTGCAGTATCACTTCTTCTATGCCTTTAACGACTGGCGCCTGGCCGCGAACGGCGTCAACCAGCACGAAGGCGATTGGGAGATGGTGGCAGTCTATTTGAAGAACAACCAGCCCTACGCGGTTTTGTTTTCACAGCATGGATCGGGTGCCCTGGAACTCTGGGAGAATGTGAATTGTGCAAAGGATAAGGATGGAAAAGAAACGACCCATCCTATGATTTATACGGCGTTGGGATCGCACGCCAATTACAGCAAGCCTGAAGTGATCCGTTCTGCGAGCCTGTACCATGAGGGTATTGTCCAGCGCCTCATTTACTGGGTGGATGGCCTGATCCATTTTCTGTTCATGCTCATTAACCCGAGCCAGAAGGCACGCCAGATCGCCTTAAATGAGCTGGCGATGCATCCCGCCACCGCCTTGACCGAGGAGTCATTCGCAAAGCTCCGCGATGAACGGGATCACTACCTGGTCAGCCTGCCGATGGAGATCGCCACGGGCGATGGCTTCCGCATCGGGTACGATGGAGATCCAAAATATGAAACGGCCGGCATCTCGAGCAGTTACCTGAGGCGGGTCAAGTCCAACCGCGAAGTAACGCATCCCGGGTCCCGCGAGTGGAGACAAGTTCTCCTGAATCCTGAACCGGGCTGGGTGCAGTATCAGGGCTTGTGGGGCGTGAAAAGCCTGCTGCGGGATGAATCCGGTCCACCCGGACCCAAGTGGGACCGGCCCGATGAGCTGTTCCTGGTCGCTCCCCGCAAACGCTGGGACCGCGCCCTGGAATGGCTGATGGAGCTGGAGGACTTGTTCAAGTCAAACAGCGGGGATTGATGAAATTACCTTTCCCACCTTGCATACACGGCCTGCGATAACAATCTTCCCGCGCTCTGCTCGCGGGTGACCAGTTCGCCGCTGTCCACCTTCCCCCCAAACCCTTTCATCATCTCGTCCAATGCCTGCGCCACATGGATCGCGGAAGCGCGCACCGCGTAGACGGTTGTCACAACAAACAGTGGGTTGGGGCTCAGACATTCGCGGCAGGCCTCTATTAAATCCGGCAGGGACTTGTACACTTCCCACACTTCACCTTTCGGTCCGCGCCCAAACTTAGGCGGGTCGAGAATAATTCCATCATAGTTGACCCCGCGCCGTGCTTCGCGCTGGACAAACTTCAACGCATCCTCCACGATCCAGCGGATGGGTTTATCTTCCAGTTTGGATAGTGCCTGATTCTCGCGCGCCCAGCTCACCGACTTTTTGGAGGCGTCGACGTGAGTTACTCTGGCTCCCGAAGCGGCAGCGGCCAGGGAGGCCAATCCCGTGTAACCGAATAGATTCAGAACATTGATTTCCCGCTTCGAGCGCGAGATCAATTCACTGAACCAATCCCAATGCGCGGCAACTTCCGGGAACACCCCCAGGTGACGGCCGGGGGTTGTCATCACCCGGAACCTTAACTTCCCTCTCTCTGTGGGGGTGATGGGATAACGCATTTCCCACTTCTCATCGACCTTCTTTTTGAAATCCCAATGCCCGCCGCTCTCCTCGCCGGTCGGCACAAAGGCCGCATGGGCATTTTTCCACTCGATGTCCAGCGAACGTTTCCACATCGCCTGGGATTCCGGACGCACAAAAACATATTTACCGAAGCGCTCGAGCTTAAGTCCATCTCCGCTGTCCAGTAATACGTAGTCATTCCAGCGCGATGACTCGAGGAGTGTGAACCGGGCAGAATACGTCATGGGTGTAGGACAGAAGTGGGGGTGGGAAAAAGATACACAAGTACTTGATTTTTCTGCTCAAAGTTGTATAATATGGGAAAAAGTGGTAGAAAATGGTAAGGACGCCGGTTGCGCCGGCGTTCACCTGTTAAAAAGGAATTATAGCACAAATGTTCTTGGGTCAGTTTCAGCATAATCTCGATGACAGAGGCCGCCTGATGATACCAGCGCGCTATCGAGAACTGCTGGCAGCTGGCGCTTATATCACACAGGGATTTGATAGATGCCTCATGGTAATGACGGAGACTCATTTCAGACAGGTCTACGACCGCATCAATACCATGAACCCGGCCGATAACCTAACCCGTCTCCTGCGCCGACTGATCCTATCGAATGCCTACCAATTGGAAGTCGATAAAGTCGGACGCATCCTTGTCCCGCAGAACCTGCGAGATTTCCTCGGCATTCACAGCGGGGAGCTCGTGCTGGCGGGGCAGGGCGATTACTTTGAAGTGTGGACTCCTGCGGAATGGAGAGCGCAGATGGACAAGCTGCAGGACGTGGAAGCCAACGAACAGCGCTTCGCCACACTCGATCTTTCAAGTCCTATTTCGTAGTAACGGCCTCAGCCGTTGACGACTTAAGTCGTTGCCGCTGTATGGACAGTACGCCGCATCAACCTGTACTTTACCAAGAAATTATACACGCGTTGCAACCCGTGAGTGGTGGACGATACGTTGACGGAACATTGGGCGCGGGCGGTCATGCCCGTGGCATTTTGGAGGCGTGTGCGCCAGATGGACAATTGCTGGGTCTCGATGTAGACCCGCAGGCGTTAGCGATTGCTCGTAAGACCTTGGCTCCTTATGAACATCGCATCCATCTGGCGCAAGCCTCCTATACGTCCCTGTCTGATCAACTGGCGCATCTTGGCTGGGAGGCTGTGGATGGAATCGTTCTCGACCTTGGTGCATCGTCCATGCAGTTCGATACGCCGGAGCGCGGCTTCTCTTTCGTACAGGATGCTCCACTCGACATGCGCTTCGGTCCGCACATTGAGCAGACCGCCGCCGATTTGGTGAACGAGTCATCAGAACGGGAACTGGCTGACTTGATCTACCGATACGGCGAAGAACGGGACTCACGCAGGATCGCGCGAGCCATCGTCAAAGCCAGGCCGCTTCACACGACCCGTGAGCTGGCCGCCGTTATCGAAGCAGTCTCTCCCGGCCGCGGGTCCTTCGGCAGGCTCAGGAGCCTCCACCCGGCGACGAGGACCTTCCAGGCGCTGCGAATCGCGGTGAACGAGGAGCTGGCTTCGATCGAAGATATCCTTCCGCAGGCAGTGGCAGCCCTGAAGCCCGCTGGACGACTCGCTGTGATCTCCTTCCACTCGCTGGAGGACCGTATCGTCAAGGATTTTCTCCGCGAGCAGAGCAGGGATCTGGTCAACCCGCCTTATGAACGGATCTATGAGGTGGAGCGCAAGGCAACGCTGAAAGAGGTAAATCGAAAACCAATAACGCCCTCGGAGAAGGAAATAAAAATCAATCCGAGAGCGCGCAGTGCGAAACTTCGCATTGCACAAAAATTGTAAGGAACGGCGGCTACCGTTCCCAACAATTATCGACCATCGCCCAAATAAAAAGGTCGTTATGCAGGCTACTCGAATTATCCATGCTTATAAACAGGCCCCCTGGCGAATTCAACGCCAGTGGGTTGGCGCGTTCCTGCTCTTCGTGATCGGGGCAGCAATGGTCGCTGCGCTCTATCTCGATGTGACTGCCCGTGCAGCGGTTACCGGGCGTGAGATCCAGGAGTTGCGCTTCGAGATCATCGCCATCCAGCGCGAAAATGCTGACCTGGAGACTCGTCTCGCCAGGCTGACATCCACAGCAGAGATGGTGCGGCGAGCGCGTGCGCTTGGTTACCGCCCGGTGCTGCCCGGCGAATTGGATTACATCGCCGTGCCGGGTTTCGTCCCTCCCGAACCCGAGATCCTTCTCGCAGCCGAGGATGTCACTGTACCCCAGCCATCCCTACCTTATGAATATTCGCAGTCTCTGCTCGAATGGCTCGATCAATTGATCAAATCCGGGGGCGCGCGCTAGGTATGAGACAGCAATACGCCGTCCGTTCGTTGATCCTGGTGGCATTCCTGGCCCTTGCGGGGATTGCCATCATTGCCCAGTTGATCCGCATCCAATACAGTGAGCAGGCAAAGCTATTTCTGCTGCAGGGTGACCGATACTCCGGCGAGTTCCAGACCGTATATCCGGAGCGCGGCGAGATCTATGACCGTAACGGGCATCTGCTGGCTGGCAGCCGGACAGTCTACGAAGTGGGTGTGAGTCTTAAAGATATGGAAGACCCGCAAGCCATGGCGTACGCGCTCGGGAACTATCTGGGACTGCCTCAGGATGAAGTCCTTGACAAGCTTGTCAACTCACCTGAGAGCTGGGAATATGTCGTGATCCAGGATTATGTCGGTGCCGAGACGGTCACATCTCTTCAGGAGTTGATCCAGCAGATGGTCGACGCCGGGGATCAGCGCTTGAGCGGGCTGGCATTCAAGCCTCACTTCCAGCGCAGCTACCCTGAAAATGCACTGGCTTCGAACGTGCTCGGCTTCGTCACTCGGGACGGGCGCGGCTATTTTGGCATCGAGGAAAAATATGACGATCTGCTGGCGGGCAACCCGGTTCAGGTCTGGGTGCCGAGCGATCCCAACAAGGCGATTGAGATCCCGAGAGTGCCCAATGGCACAACGCTGGTACTGACGATCAACCGCGATCTTCAGGCCAAGGTTGAATCCATTCTGGACGAGTCTCTGAACAAATATGGCGCACGGAATGGCACGATCATCGTCATGGACCCGCGCAATGGAGAGATCCTCGCTATGGCCTCCACACCGCGCATGGATCTTAACAATTACAACAATTACTTTTCGCTGTATGACGATGGCAGTCAGTACAACCGCTCCATTGGGATGGCGTACGAACCGGGCTCAGTGCTCAAGGTCATTACTATGGCTGCCGCGCTGGATAGCGGCGCTATCCGCCCGGAGACCACATTTGTCGACACGGGCATTATCGAAGTCGGTGGGATCACCATCCGTAATTGGAACCGCGATTCATGGGGGGAACAAAATATGGTTGGCTGCCTGCAGCACTCCCTGAATGTCTGTCTGGCCTGGATTGCAACTCAGATGGGCATGCAAAACTTCTACGGTTACATGGAGCGTTTTGGGTTCGGGCATCCAACCGGAATAGACCTGGCAGGCGAAGCGGTGGGTCGCCTCAAGGTCCCGGGCGATGGGGACTGGTATCCGGTCGATCTGGGCACGAATGCCTTTGGGCAGGGTGTCTCTGTCACACCGATGCAAATGCTCATGTCTGTCTCTGCCATCGCCAACGACGGGCGTATGGTCACGCCGCACGTGCTGTATTCCATGCTGCGGGATGGGCACCAGTACAATGTCCCTTCACAGTATGGCGGTTCACCCATCAGCGCGCAAACGGCACAAACCCTGACCGGCATGCTTGCCGTCTCGCTCGAGCAGGAATCATCACAGGCATTATTGCCGGGCTACCGGCTGGCAGGCAAGACAGGCACGGCACAGATCCCGACCGAATATGGCTACGATGCAACCCATACCAATGTCTCATTCATCGGGTGGGGGCCGGTCGATGACCCGCAGTTCATGGTGTATGTCTGGCTGAACAGCCCCAGCACCTCCATCTGGAGCTCGGAGACTGCATCACCGGTCTTCTCGGAGGTGGCTGAACAGACCGTGATCTTGTTGAACATCCCGCCGGATGCTGTTCGCAGCCAATTGGTGAACAAATAAATGCTGACCCTCGCTGACGCACTGGAAGCGCTGACGAATATTCGTCCTCTCGCTACAACGGTCATCACCGAAGCGGTGATCGACTCGCGTCAGGTGATTCCCGGTTCATTATTCGTTGCCATCGCCGGTGAGAAAGCAGATGGTCACGACTTCATTGGCGAAGCGTTTCGGCGCGGGGCCTCTTTTGCTTTAATCCAGCGGGATGTGGATGCCTCCTTCCGCACCCTCGACCTGCGTTCGGTTGGGTCTCCTGAGTCCTTTAGCCGGGAGACTCTCGACCCTCCGCTCTGCCTGCGGGTGGATAACACGGTCACTGCACTCCAGCAGATCGCGCGCTACTGGCGCCGAAGGCTGAATATCCGCGTGATCGGGATCACGGGCAGTGTGGGGAAGTCCACCACTAAGGAATTGATCGCCGAAGTGTTGAGCACACGCTATCGGACGTTGAAGAGTCCCGGAAACCTCAATAACGAGATCGGGCTGCCGCTGACGTTATTAAGACTGAGCTCGGGGCATCAGCGTGCCGTACTTGAAATGGGATTCTATGTGCCGGGCGAAATTGCCTTCCTGTGTGACATTGCCCTGCCTCAGATCGGTGTCGTTACAAATATTGGCACGGTCCATGCCGAACGGGCTGGATCACAGGATGCCATCGCACGCGGCAAGTCTGAACTGGTCCAGGCACTGCCGCCTGCTCCGGAGGGCGTGGCGATCCTCAACTTCGACGATCCCTGGGTACGCAAAATGGAGGAGAAGACAAAGGCACGCGTGTTCTTCTATGGGCTGTCCCAGGAAGCGAACCTGTGGGCGGATAACGTTGTCGGGCTGGGACTCGACGGGATTCGTTTCCGACTCCATTATCGCGGCGAAACCCTATACGTGAAGATTCCCCTGATCGGACGTCATTCGGTGCATACAGCGCTGCGCGCTGCCGCGGTCGGCCTTGCAGAAGGCATGCACTGGCAGGAGATTTTGGAAGGCTTAAGCCAGGGACACACGCAGTTGCGCCTCGCAGCCGTACGAAGCCAGAACGGCGCCCTGCTCCTGGATGACACCTACAATGCATCTCCTGAATCGATGCTCGCAGCCTTGAATCTGCTCGACGAGCTCGACGGACGTAAAGTGGCTGTGCTTGGCGATATGCTCGAACTGGGTCCGTATGAGCGCGGCGGGCATGAGATGGTCGGTCTGCGCGCCGCGCAGGTCGTGCATGTGCTTCTCACACTTGGGGAACGCGCCCATATCATCGCCCAGGCTGCCCGCCGGGCTGGGTTGAAAAAAACCTCGATCCTTGAATTCGATGAATTCGATCCGCTCATGGAGTGGCTGAAATCCAACCTGACTGCAAAGGATATAGTCCTGATCAAGGGTTCTCATGGTCTTCGCATGGATCGCATCACCTCAATGCTGGAGGTACGATCATGAGCCAGACTCCTTTCGTGCTGAGTCTTGCCATGCTCTCCTTCGTGATGACAGTCATCTGGGGACCTCCTCTGCTGCGCATCCTGCGCCACTACAAGATCGGCAAGCTCATCCGCGTGGACGAGCCGGGTCATCACAACGTGAAGATGGGCACGCCCACGATGGGAGGCGTCCTCTTCATCCTCCCCGTGCTCCTGCTGACATTGCTTCTCAATGCCGCTGCTTTTATCGGCTTAAATGTGATCGGGCAATCCGTGCTGGTGCCACTCATCGTACTGGTTGGGTATGCCTCGCTCGGCGCGCTGGATGATTGGGAGGGCCTGCGCGGGAAACGACGCGGCGAGGGGATGCGCGCCCGTACCAAATTCCTGGCGCAGGTCGTGCTGGCACTGGGTACAGCCTTTGTCTTGAAATACCTGCTGGACTCTCCCGAAATGTACCTGCCGGGCATAGAAGGAGAGATAGAGCTTGGCTGGTGGTATATCCCGATTGCCGCTTTTATCATTGTCAGCGAATCGAATGCAGTGAACTTCACCGATGGGCTGGATGGGCTGGCCGGTTTGATCTCTGCCACTGCTTTCGTCGCGTTCGGGGGCATTGCACTGATCTATGAGCAGATCTATCTGGCGCGTTTTTGTTTCACGA
>DATFET010000324.1:0-6769 GCA_035250835.1 Anaerolineales bacterium | reverse complement strand
GTTGTGTAATAAGAATTTTGTTAGAGAATCGTCAGCACGTTTGAACCATAACGAGAGAATGCGCGGCAGGTCCTTTTGATCTTCTGCATGCCAGTATTCCTCCAGCTTTACCAGATTCAAGCCATTCGCTTCAGCCGCGTTCAGAAAATCTGAGATGTGATGCACGAATGCATCGACCTCGACCTTTTCCCCGTCCCTGAAAAACCCGGCTTTCTTGCCGTCATATTGTCTGAAGGGATGGAGCTCAGCGATGAAAAAATTGCCATTTTGGCGCAGTACTCGCGCAGATTCAGAGAATACGTGAGAAAGGTTCTCAACATGCTCGAGGACCAGGTTGCAGACGAGAAGATCAAAGGACTCGTTCGTAAATTCCCATGGCTGGGTGATGTCCATGATGGAGAATCGGACATTATCCGCTTGCACCTTCTCCTTCGCCTTCGCGATCATCCCCTCTGAAAAATCCACTGCCTGGACAGTTCCTCCGATCTGCAACAGGAACACTGTATTCTTACCCGTCCCACAGCCGATTTCCAGGATCGAGTCAAAGTGAAGACCGCCGAGCCGGCTTCGGGTCACGACATGATCGAGGTCGCGGGTCAGGTTTCCATCGGAGTCATAGGTCCCCGACCATTCGTCGTATGCGTCTTGAATGCTCATGGTTATTATTTATCCGAAAGGAGTCATTTTCAAGTATACCGTTGTTCATTCGGTCGGCAAAACATACGCTGGGAATCAAATCTGCAGGTTACATTGGCCGACGTCGATTTTGCCCGTAACTTTTTGGCAGGAAATACGACCAAACATGTGAAACTATTTCAGGAGAGGCAAATATGAAAACATCCAAAATTATCTCTGTGGCGATCATTCTGGTGGGCATTCTACTTTTTTGCCGGCATGGCATGGATCCAGTTTGCCTCCCCCGACCTGCCTGATAACGATGGCTTTTATCACATCTAGCTCGCGCACCTGATGCGGACACAGGGGTTGGTGCCAGAGTTCAAGTGGCTTCCCCAGAGCATTCTCAATCCGAATGAATTTTAGGACCACCATTTTCTCTTTCATGTCGCGTTGATACCCTTTACGTTTGGCAATCTGCTTCTGGGAGCCAAATTGGCGGCAGTCACTTTTTCTGCGATCGCCTTCCTGGCAGTCTACGTTTTGTTCCAGCGTCAGGGCGTTCCCTATGCGTGGCTATGGGCGCTGGGATTGCTGGCGATTTCGGAGGCATTTTTATACCGCCTGAGCATCACTCGCGCCCAGTCGCTCTCCCTGGGGCTGCTTGTGTTTGGGTTTCTCTGGCTGCTCGAACGAAAGTACAAACACCTGGCAGTCCTTGCCTTTGTGTATGTATGGTTCTATGATGCATTTCCTCTAATACTTGTCTTAGCAGGGTTGTATGTGATCGCAGTCGCGCTCATCGAGCGGCGTTTGGAACTCTGTCCCCTTTTGTTTGTTTCCGCTGGCATTTTACTGGGACTTTTGATCAACCCCTATTTCCCGGACAATATTATTTTTTCCATTCGTCATATGATCCCCAAACTGGTGGATGCCACTTCGGTGCGCGTCGGCAATGAATGGTATCCCTATGAAACAAGCCAGCTCATTGAAAATTCCCTGCCTGCGCTGGCTGCCTTTGCGAGCGGGATTCTCGCGATAGGGCTTGCCCGCAAAAAAATGGGTGTGCGCACCGCCTTTGCCCTGCTTGTCACATTTTTGTTTGGACTGATGCTTTTTCAGGCGCGCCGATTCGTGGAATATTTCCCGCCCTTTGCCTTGATCTTTGCTGCCTTTGCCTAGTCGCCTCTTTTTGCAGACCCCCAGCCGGCCGCGCTTCATTCGATCTTTTCTTCGCCGCTGCGTCCTCTTTCCACCAGACTCCCGCTCCTCGTGTTGACCCTGGCGATCGGTCTGAGCCTTTTCAGGACCCTGCCCACTGCCCGCGCTCGGATGGGCGATCTAAAGCCTTACGATCTGTATGCAGACGCCTCGCAATGGCTCGAGGAAAACTCCGATAGCGGCGAGCTGGTCTTCCAAACGGATTGGGATGATTTCCCGCGCCTGTTTTTCTACAACACGCATAACACCTATCTGGTCGGGCTCGATCCCACCTCTATGCAGATGTATGATGAAGAGCTCTATAACCTGTGGGTTCCGATTGTGCGCGGCGAAGTGGGTCAACCTTCGCAGTTTATCGCAAATGTCTTTCATGCCCGCTACGTCCATACCGACCTGAACCACGAGGCTTTTATCGAGCGC
Organism: Anaerolineales bacterium; assembly: GCA_035250835.1. GTDB lineage: Bacteria > Chloroflexota > Anaerolineae > Anaerolineales > Villigracilaceae > Defluviilinea. Next base: position 4,513 of record DATFET010000324.1, on the reverse strand, counting down.
GCCGAGGATGATCCCTATATGGAACCCGTTTATCGTGATGACCAGAATATTATATTCAGAGTGACACGCTGAAGAGGTGATTTTCATCATCTTGAAGAGAGTCGTAAATTGCTTATAATTTTTGTGTAAGAGCAACTTGTCCAAAGGACTTTCGGCTCTACTTGGATCGAAGCTGCCTGGCTTCGATCTTTTTGTTACAAGGAGAAAATGATGGCAAAAGTAGATGATCTCGTACAGGATTTTCTTGCGCAGAAGAAAATTGCGGTGGTGGGCGTCTCTGAAAAGCGGGAGACAGGCTGTAACGCTGCGTATGCCAAGTTCAAGGATAATGGATATCAGGTCTATGGGGTGAATCCGCATATAACCACCTTCAAAGGTGATCCGTGCTATGCCAGCCTGAAATCCATCCCTGAGAAAGTGGATGCAGTCTTTATTCTGACCAGTCCCAAAGTGACTGACCAGATCGTTCAGGAATGCGTGGACCTGGGGATCAAGCATGTCTGGATGCACTGCATGATGGGAATCAAACCCGGCCTCGCTGCTAGCATGACCAGTGTTTCGCAATCCGCAGTGGAACTGTGCAGGGCCAACGGCATCACTGTCATTCCAGGGACGTGTCCGAACCAGTTTTTGAAGCCGGACCTTGCTCACTCAGGCATGCGGGGATTATGGCGCTTGTTTGGGTTCTTGAATGTAACTTGAATCTGCCTGGAATACGAAGGCTCCCACCCTGCGGCGGGAGCTTTCTGTTTACTTCCATCTTCCCACCATTTATACTATCAACACAATCACATCGTGCGGCATAATGTACTTTACTTTTTATTGGAAAATCAGCCTGCAATTCCTATGCAGAACTAAAGTTAATTGTGAGACAAGCGGTAATTCGGTTCGCAAATTCATTCGCTGGAAGGAGTCGTCCCATTGCCATCCAATATCGAGGTCAAAGCCTACGCCCGTAATTTTGAAGAGATCAACTCCCGTGCGGAAAAATTGAGTGATACGCCTGTGCAGATCATTCCACAGGAGGATATTTTTTTTAATGTCGAAACAGGGCGCTTAAAGCTGCGCGTTCTTGCTCCAGATCGGGCACAGCTGATCTACTATACCCGCCCCGACCAGGAAGCACCCAAGCGTTCAGACTACTACATCACATACAGCAGCGATCCGCAGAATCTCAGGCGTGTGTTGGGGCTTGCCAATGGGGTCCGCGGGATTGTCAGGAAAACACGCTATCTGTATCTCGTCGGGCAGACGCGCGTGCACCTGGACGATGTCGAGGGTCTGGGGCAGTTCATGGAGCTGGAGGTCGTGCTGGCGGAGGGGCAGAGCGACGCGGAGGGGCAGAAAATCGCTGAGGATCTGATGTCCGCTCTGGGCGTGGAAAGAGCCGATTTGATCGAAGGCGCCTATATGGATTTGCTCGAAAAGCTGTCCGAGGATTGAATAGCTCCTAATCCATAAAGATTCGGACATCCTGTGATAAAATACTCCGCCGAGCGTTGTACCCTTCGCTCGAGCAAAAATCCATCAGAAAGTCACGAAAGGGCTTGAAAAATGAAGGTTTTGTTGTTAAAAGATGTTTATAAACTGGGGCGCGCAGGCGACATTAAAAAGGTCGCCGATGGTTATGGTCGCAACTTCCTGATCCCACAGGGATTGGGTGTTCTCGCCACCGCTGGCGCGCTCAAGCAGGTCGAGAAGATCCGCTCCCAGGCAGAGGTTCGCCGCACCGAATTAAATTCCGAACTCAGAGACCTTGCCGCGCAGATCAACGGGCTGACCCTGGTGTTCGACGCCAAGGCCGGTGAAACCGGTAAGCTGTACGGCTCCATCACCACCCAGGATATAGCAACAGCCATTCAGGAAAAGGTCCGTTACGAGGTCAAGAAACAGCAGATCGATATGCAGCCGATCCGCACGCTGGGCGAATACACCGTTCATGTGCGCCTGACTATGGACCTGGTCCCTGAAGTCAAGGTCATCGTGCATCGGGAAGGTGAAGTTTTTGAAGATGGCGCATCAGCACCTGCCGCTGCTGAAGTTGCTGCTGCTCCAGCGGAAGCCCCTGCCGAAGAAGAAGCCGAAGCGCCCGCTGAAACCGCCGCTTAGTTCAACCGATCTGCTCATGACATCACCAGTTCATACCCGTTCGATGGGGGACTGGTGATGTTTCGTTTCTCATGACAACCACCATCGGTCAGAGACTTAAAGAAGCCCGTGAGGAGAAGCGCCTCACACTCGATAAAGTTTTCGAAGCCACGCGCATCCGCGTGCAGTATTTGCAGGCGCTGGAGGAGGACGATCTGTCCGTCATGCCGTCGCCTGTGCAGGCGCGCGGCTATCTGCGGAATTATGCTGAATTCCTCGGGTTGGATGTGGATAAAACCCTCGAGGAATTGCGTGAAGCGAACGCGCAAAAACCTGCTGACGTAGTCATCGGTCCGGCAGAAATCCCGGACGTGCAGCAGGCTCCACTTCCCGAGCCGGCGATTGCCAGCGTGGCTCTTACCGTCGAAGAACCAGCGCCTCTTCTCAAGCCGAAACCCGCCCGCCGCAAAAAAGCGGACTCGCAGCTGACAAGTGATGCCGCTGCCACTCCCCAACGACGCGGTCGCAAAAAGGCTGAACCGGGTCCCGAACTTACTGCTCAACCTGTAACTCAGAACGAACCCTTCGATATCCCCTCGAGTGGAAGCCCTGGACAAAATGGAGATGACGATCAACCATCTCTAACTCAACAAAAAGACGAGAGTCTTCCTTCTCAACAGGACACCCCTTCAGATGGTCATGAAACCGTTCAGGAAAGCGATGTGGTGGTCCCTGGAGAAGGTTCCGAGGCGAACCAGGAATCTGGCATACAGGCTCCTGTAGAGCCTCCACAAACTGTAGAAACTCAACTCGAATCGGATGTCAGCGATAATTTGTGGCAGGCATGGCTGAACAGATTAGGCTCCACATTGGCTGCGCGCAACAAACGTCGGACTCTTGTTCCAAAAGAGTCAGCCGCTCCCGAAATTGCATCAAGTGTTGTCAACGCTGCAACCGAAGGGGCAGGCGTACCCCTGGAAAACTCAACGCAGATCTTTATTGAGATCGGCAGGGAACTGCATGAGCGCCGCGAGTTATTGAGCCTGCACCTGGAAGAGGTGGAACGCAACACCCATGTCAAGGCTCACTACCTGGATGCCCTTGAACGGGGAGCCATGGACGATCTGCCCTCTACGGTCCAGACGCGCGGCATGTTAGCCAACTACGCCACCTTCCTCGACCTGGACGTGGACGCGCTCCTGCTCCGGTTTGCAGATGCACTGCAGGCGCGCTATCGTGAACGTAACCCACAAAAGCCTGCGCGGAAGCCGGGTCAACCCATCCTGGCGAATCTGCCTCCCATGCGGAGCTTCATTGCTGGCGATATGATCTTCGGTATAGGGATTGTTATTCTGCTGGTGGGTTTTGCGATCTGGGGAGTGAGCCGTGTCCTGACTCTGCAGAGTGAACAGGAAGTGGAACCGACCGCTCCGTCCATTTCAGAGATTTTGCTTGCTTCGCCGGACGCTATACCTGTCACTGCGACGCCCACCTTGATCCCCATTGATGCCTTCCCGGGTGAAGCAACTGTAACAGTGGTCATTCCCACGCTCAACGCGAATGTCAATGTGCAGGTCAACCTGGTTGTTGCTGAGCGCACATACATGCGCGTGATCGTGGATGGAGAGGTCGTGTTCGAAGGGCGGGTGTTGCCCGGTACGGCATATCCGTTCGAAGCCGTGGACCAGGTCGAAGTGTTAGTAGGGAACGGCGCAGCCATCCGTATTGTTTATAATGGACGTGATCTGGGCTTGCTCGGATCGTATGGTCAGGTAGTGAGCAATATCTACCTTGCCAATGAGGTCATCACACCCACTGGCATGCCAACAGCAACCGAAACGGTGACACCGACCCCGACCAATACAGTTCCGCCAACTGCAACCTCGCGGTTTACGTCGACACCGGTAACAGCTACACCGGCTCCGTCGGCTACCGCGCTGCCATAATTAAAGAATATGGAGTGCAGAAGCTTCCTTCTGCAACAGCAAGCACTCCACATAGGAAGATTTACTCGTGTCAAAAAATACTTTTCATCTTGTCTCTCTTGGCTGTGCAAAGAATACGGTCGATTCGGATTCCATGGCGCAGCTGCTCATACGCGACGGTTACCGCGCTGTCGACGAACCCGGTCATGCGAATATTCTGATCGTCAACACCTGCGGGTTTATTGGTCCAGCCAAGGAAGAGTCGATCAGCGTGCTTCGTGAACTCGCAGAAGGCAAGAGGAATAATCAAATCCTGATCGCGGCGGGCTGTCTCACTCAGCGTTACGGTTCGGAAGTCGCCCAAAAAGTGCCCGGCATCGACGGGGTGCTGGGCACACGCCGCTGGATGGATATTGTGCAGGTCGTGCGCGACCTCCGCAAGGGTCCGCACCCCGAGCCGCTCTACCACCTGCCTGATGAAGCCAAAACCGTTGGGACGG
>DATFET010000321.1:0-4944 GCA_035250835.1 Anaerolineales bacterium | reverse complement strand
ATCCAAAGAATGGAACAGGCGGGTGTTCACCAGAGACAGGGAGGCATAATCAGCCACTGCTTCAAGCAGCGTTTGTTCGTTCTTTTCGAATGGACGGGCTTCCCTGCGTACAGCGACCAATACACCGATGACTTCTTTTTGGATCTTGAGCGGCACGGCACAAACCGACTTCCCTGGATTGGTAACTTTGAACTTAAGCAGCGTCTCGCCTGAGATGGACAGCGTTTCGCCCGATTGGGCCGCCTGTCTGCTGACACCGTCATCCAGCGGCCTGCCCATTTTCCCTGCCCACGTGTCCGGCAGTCCATGTTGAGCGGAAAGCAAAAAACGCCGCTTTTTATCATCGCGGACCAGAAGCCAGGCAATATTTGCTTCACTTACCTGGATGGCTCCTTCCACAATTTTCTGGAACAACAAACGCTGGTCTGTGATCGAGTTCACCGCCCTGCCAATACTTCTGATGGCAGTCAGCTCACGATGAAGCTCGCTCAATGTCAGGTCGAGGCGCTGACGGTCGTGCAGGTCGTGGACCCGGCTGAGCACGCGCTCGACCGCGGACAGGATTTCAGCATCCCGCGCCGGCCACAGGATATAATCCGCTGCGCCCAGCCGGAATGCCTGGATGATATCCTGTTCCTGGCCTTTGTTCGCGATCACAAGCAGAGGCGCGTTCACGCCCTGCGAAGAGAGCGCGATCATCAGGTCCTTGGCGCTGAGGCCGGGAAGATTCAGATTTGCGATGACCAGATCGGGGGGCGTTTGAACCGAGTATTTGATCGCAGCCGAGGCATCAGAAGCAACATCCACCTGATAACCCACAGAACCGAGGGCCTGGCGGGCAATTAAGTCACTCATTTTTGGGTTCTGCTCGACAAGCAAAATGCGATCCCCGGGAGATGCCATAATCTCACTTTCAATTGCCGCTTGTTTCAAAAACGTGTAACTTTTTCATGAATTTCAGAGCGAAATTCAAATTTCCTGTGGAGGTCGTCAAACGGCGCTCTTTAATTTGCTGTATTTGGATTGTAACACTCTTTACGGACATGCATCAAAATGGAGAAAAGGCCCGTAAATTTCTTCTGTTTCAAATTTTGAAGACGGGATAGGATGAACCGGTGACGATCCCGCGATGATTTGTGATGGGTTTTTCGGGTCCAAACCCCGCCAGGGCTTGTTCCTGTTCCGAGGACAGGACTCCAAGCTGCCGCAGGATCTCGAGGGTTACAGCCGGGCGGACTCGGTTCGTAGACTCAAGCCCGCTCCCCAGCCGGGACGCGTCACCATCCGAAACCTTGATCGCGATGCCAACGCCGGGTGAATCCGCGCTCAACACGCCGGGCAGCAGGCCGATGATCTGGAATCCCTCTGCACCGCGTTTACAGACGATCTTCCCATTCCCGGCTTTCATCAACTGCTCATCAAACTCGCCATACCCGCTGACCATTTCCGGGTGAGAGGTCATGGCAGAAGTGATCTTTCGGCATGCGGAGGCGCGCGCCTCTGAGAGGTCACGCGGATCACACATTCTGGCGAAGGCGAGCGCCGCATTGAAAAGCGGGACTGCAAAGTTGGGTGCGGAACAACCATCGGTGCCGAGTTCCACCTCTTCAACCGGCAATTGGCACATCTCCGCAAAGGAGGCAAGAATATCCTGCTGGATCGGATGGTTTACCTCCAGGTAGTTTTCGAGCGGGAGCCCGCGCATTTTTGCATGAGCCAGCATGGATGTGTGCTTACCGGAACAATTGTTGTGGTTTGTACTCGGCTGTTTATCGTGGATGATTAGTGACTTGAGTTCGTGCACATCGCCGGGCATGTGAGTTCCGCACTGTAAATCACATTCTTCGATCCCGATCTTCTTCTGAAGCTGGAGGACTGCCTGCACATGCATGTCGCTGCCTTCGTGCGAGGCGCAGGAGATGGAAAGCTCGGACGCTGTGAACCTAAAATACTCGAGGCCGCCTCGTTCTACAAAAGGCAGCACCTGGAAAGGCTTGGCGCTGGAGCGCAAAAAAGCGACCGTTTGCGGGTCGCCTTGAGATGTGATCAGTCTTGCATTCGAATCGACAACGGCAATTGAGCCAAAATGAATTGACTCAACAATCTGTCCACGCGTGACTACGAAGAGAGGCTCTGTAGTCACTGTTCCTCCAGCACCTGACGTGAGGCTGGCAGATAGTGGCGGATGTAATAATGATGCAGTCCGTATCGCAGGCGGTGCAGAAACTGTCTCTGGCGCGCTGCCGGAGCCTTGAAATCTTTCAGGATCTGTTCCGCAAGTTTATCGGTGGCTGGCACGGCAGGCTTTTTCTTCCCCAGCTTTTCGACCTTGTCGTTGATGCGTTTGAGAATTTCGATCTGGCTGCGAACATTCTGCTGATTGATAATACCGCCGCGTCCGCTCACGATGGTGTACCCTTTATAGTCCGGCTCCTGCAACAACTTCAGCGCTTCGATCCACTGCGGCATGTCAGCGCTTGCCAGGAAGGGCGGTTGACCTTTCAACACGGCATCGCCGATAAACAGGATTTTTTCATCCGGCATATGCACCCAGATAGCGCCGGCAGATGGACCGGGCCGGCTCTCGAGAAGTATGGGCGTTTCGCTCCAATGGATCGTCATCCTTTCGACAAAGGAAATCTCCGGCGGCGCCCAGCGAACACTGCCCAGCCCGGAGAGGGCCTCCCAGTTGGAGCCGGTCTCATCCCCCTGAGCTTTGAACGTGGTCGGACGGTTGCGGAATGCCTGGGCAGTTTTTTCGTGAGCAATGACCGTGCAATCCATGGCGCGTACTCCCAGGGTACGATCCGGATGGGCATCCAGATTGATCAGCACTCGTTCAGGACCATTCCCCATTCCCATCAGCGAAGCGCGCCAGGCGCGTCCATCATCCGGCGAGGGAGGCGCATCGATCTGGATCAACCCGCGCGGCTGGCTGATAACTCCCAGGGTTACGCCTGGGAATCTGTCTTCAGTATAAACATTGTTTGCAATTGCATCCATTGATAGCTTTTGCTCCTGTTCAAGATAAGTACAGCTTTATTCAGTATTATCACTAATTTGCTCGCTGACCGCTACCGGAAAAGTAAAATGAAATATCGAGCCGCTGCCCGGCTCGCTCTCCACCCAGATGCGCCCGCCGTGCCCCAGCACCGCCAGGCGGCAGAATGCCAAACCGATGCCGAGGCCGCCCGGTCTGCTGTCGCCGCGCAGGCGCGTGAACTTGTCGAAGATGCGCTCCTGCTCTGGGAACGGGATGCCGGGGCCGTTATCCTTCACCCACAAATGGACAAAGGCTGCCTCTTCACGGGCACCGACTTCGATCCTGCCGCCAGCCGGACTGAACTTGCTGGCGTTCTCCATCAGGTTGATGAGCACGCGGCGGACCATGTCTTCATCCACCCAGACGGGCGGCAGCTGGTCAGGGAGGTCGGTGGTCAATACCTGGTGGCGTCCGCCGGTGACCGGGGTGACGTCCCGGATGGCGTTCCGAATCAAATCCAGTGTAGCGACCACCTTTTGATCGGCAACAGGCTGCCCTGACTCGAGCCGGCTGACATCGAGCAGGGAACTGACGAGGCGTTGGATGCGGTCCGTTGAGTTTTCCGCGATTTTCAGGATAGATTCGACCGTATCCCTGTCATTCTCAGGGACCATGCTGTAGAGGACATCCAGGCTGGAAACGATATTGGCAAGGGGTGAGCGAAGGTCGTGATAGATCATGGCGGTCAGGTCGTTCCGCAAACTGTCCAGTTCCTTGCGTTCTGTGATGTCGCGGATGATCCACTGGATCGAATCGGCTTCGTCGAACTCCACACGGCGGGCGTGGACTTCAATCGGCAGGTTCGATCCATCCTGCCTGTGGAGGGTCGATTCATAAGAACAGGTACGGTCTTCACGCAGGATGACAAACTTTGCGCCTGTGCGGTCCCATTTCACATCGTGCAATTGATCGATCAGCAGCGAGTGTAATTGTTCAGTCGAGTAACCACTGAGCAGCATCGCCTGGCGGTTGGCTTCGACGATGTTCCCATCCCAATCGGTGATCAGCATGGGATCGATGCTGTCCTCGAACAATTCACGGTAGCGCTGGTGCGCGGCCTGCAGTTTCTCGAACAACTGGGCATTCTGGATGGTTGTCCCAGCCAGGCCGCCAATACCGGTCATCACCAGCAGGGCGTCGGGATCAAAGGAGTTGGCCATCGGATTGATCGCCTCGATAATGCCGACCACACCCATGGGGGATTGAATCGGAGCGACAATGAACGAACGGATCTCCACTCCCCCAAATTGATCTGTGTCACTGTAATTCTTGTCCTCGTCGGTGTTCGACACGACCACTCCGCGCCCGTCGCGCGCGACCGTACCCGCAATGCCGTCGCCCAGGCGGACCTTTCGTCCGATAATGTTACCGGCATTATGTCCCGCCGCGGCACGATACACAAGCTGCTTGCCTTCGATCATGCCGATCGCAACAGTTTCCACCTGCAAAGCCTGCATGGTCTGGATGAGGATGCGCTGGTAGACATCGTCCATCTTCAGCGAGGCGTTCAGCGCGGACGCGCCTTCAGCCAGGGCGGTCATCACGCGCGCCTGCCGCTGACTCTCCGTGTAAAGACGAGCGTTCAACACAGCAATGCCGGCCTGGTCGGCGATTGCCTGCATCAGATCGAACTGTTCATCTGAAAAGGCATGGGGCTTGGCATGGACAAGGGTCAGGACACCCACCAGCTTTTCACGCGCCAACAATGGCACACAAATCGCGGATTTGACACCGGATCTGTCCAGCGCATCGTCGGGGCGCATCAGCCAGCGCTCATCCTTACTCGTATCCGGCACCAGCACACCTTTGCGGTTTCGGATCACCCAGCCTGCAAGCCCTCGCTCTGTGGTTTCACGGAGCTGCTGGGTGGTGTGCTCATGGACTTGTGTCCCATACACAAT
>DATFET010000307.1:0-3811 GCA_035250835.1 Anaerolineales bacterium | reverse complement strand
GCGCGCTGCGCTCAAGCCCGTATAGCCGCCGCCGATGATGGCAACGTCCACTCGTTCAGGGAGAGGTACCGGATGCATAACATCGGGCATCTGGGTTGTGGTGTGCCAGTAGATCTGTTGCTGCATCTGCGCGTCAACCTTCTCTCGATCTGGGGTGGAAACTTTTATTCAAGGATGGATTTCCAATCCAATTCGTTTGCGGTTTTATGCAGGCGGTGGTCATCTTCCACGATGTGGAGGGTGAGATCGCTGAAGAGTCCCTGCGCGATCTCACGGACTGGCTCGAGCGGCACAACGGTATCCCGCGTCCCGTGGATGAGGACTGTCGGAACGGAAATCGGTGTCGGCTTCGAAAGAGAGCCGAGCGGATCCAGCATCAGGGCCGGGGCGAGCAGGATAAGTTTCCGCACCCGAGCCTCGTCCTCCATTGTATAAACGGTCGCCATCAGCCCGCCGTAGGATGAGCCGATCAATGTCCAGCCTGTCTGGTTTGCGAGAATGTCACGCAACTGACTCATCCGCTCGTCGAACGAGCCCTTGAAATCAGGCGTGACCATGCCCGGGAACCATTCCCTGAACTGGCGCGCCTTGCCGCTGTTGCTGTCGCTTTCACTGCCATGGATGTAGATGAGACGGCGGGTATCGAGCATATCATCTCTCGGACCGTTTTTGAGATTGCATGATGATGACCTGGGTCAATGCCCCGACGATGAAAAGACCCGCTCCAAGCAGTATCTCGAACATGGGATCCAGGATAAAAAGATCGAGGATGTAGGCAGCGCCAAGCGCAGCGGACACGAGGATCAAAGCCCAATCGGTAAACAAGCCGATCACCAGTGAGCCAATGACGCCTCCGATGAGGAACGGCACGAGAGGCAGTGTCAGCACATTCGGCTCGAAATATTCGACCAGTAAATAGCCTCCCGCTAAAAAGCCAGAGATAAAATATCCGATCCGTTCGTTGATCAGAACGAGAAGCGCTGCGACAAGACCGAGCCCAATGATAAATGCTGTGTCTGACCAGGCCGGCCATTGCGGCGGCAGCAGGGGTGTGAGACGGTAGCCGATCAGCGCGGCCATTGCGCCTGCGAAAAGGAAATTCAACTCGTGTCCAAGGAAAAGCAGAATGGCTCCGATGACGCCTCGTACGATTAGCATTGAAATCTCCTTTCTGGTCTCATCCTTTGGAACTGTAGAGTCTATTTGATTTCACGGAGCATCTCACGCAGGCTGGTTTGCAGCTCCTGGGGAAGGTCAGGCAGCATCCGCCTGAGCGCAACCGATGGAAGCGGGCTGCGGGTCCCTTTCAGAATTTGCTGGAGGAAGTAGGTCGTTTCGCTGGGTGAAGCCTCGTAGAGGGTGATAATCAGTTCCTGCAGGTCGAATTGTAACGGCGCCGGGGCAGCTTTAAGAATTGGTTCGATGATCTCGAAGATGGGAGGCAGGTTGTCAAAATCTGGCGAGGCGATCAGCGGAACAAGCGCCTGGATGCCGTTCGACCACATCCGCTGGCGGGCGGGATGAAGCCATTCCTTGACCAGCACCAGGAAGAGATCCGGGGTTTCGTCTCGCAGGCGGGTGAGACTTGTAGTCAGCAGGGCGGCGCGCACTTCCGGGTCGCGGACTGCCTGGGTCCAGGCGGTCAGGCGGGCGAGCAGCCTTTCCTCCTGAGGCGGAATCCTTCCCAGGAGAAAGGCTGCCAGCAAAAGCGTCTCGAGCCAGCCTTCGTCCCAGAGCGCGTCTGCCAGCTCGAGCGCCTGGATGGGTTGTTTCTCGGCGACCGGTCCCAGTTCGTTCTCGATATGACGCAGCACAACTGAAGGTGTACGATAGGTCGGGAGCACCGAGGACGGCGCAACGCCCTGACTCCTGAGCGTACGGTTGACATAGTAATCGAGAATCTCGCGGTGCACACGCAGGAACTCGGCAGGCTGGTCGAATAGGTCAGCCAGTTGCGCAGTTTGCTTATTCAGGCGGGCGAGATCGATGGCAGGCATAATATTTCCGTCATTGCGAGGAGCGTTTGTCGAGACGAATCAATCCCTCAGAGTATATGATGAGATTGCTTCGCTCGTTTGGTCTCGATACGGCAGACGAACACTGCCTACTCGACCAGCAGTCGCTCGCAATGACGTATGATTTAATACGCTCTCGCAAAATACACTTTCCGCTTGGAAGGCCTGCCGCAGACAACACAGATGCCTTCTGATTCGGGCTGATCGATGGGAATGTTGCGCGTGGTGGCTTTGGTGTCTTCCTTGACTTTGGTCTCACATTCAGTGGATTCGCACCAGTACGAGAACGCCCACCCATCCTTGACAACTTCCTTGAGCTCATCGTACGTCCTGGCGTCGTGGATGTTCGCATCGCGGAATTCGATGGCGCGCTGGAGCAGGGCAGCCTGGATCTCAGCGAGCAGGCCATTGATGGTTGACACAAGACCCTCCTGCTCGACGAAGGATTTGCCATCCCTGCCGGGTTTATCACGACGGGCAAGCGCAACAGATCCCTTGTCCACGTCTCTGGGACCGATCTCCACGCGGACGGGGACGCCGCGCATTTCCCAGTCGTTGAACTTGAATCCCGAACTGACGTTGTCGCGGTCATCCATTTTGACCCGAATGCCTGCATCCTTGAGCTCCTGGAAGATCCGATCAGCAGCTTCCATGACTCTGCTCTTCTCGTCATCATTCTTGAAGATGGGCACAATGACTGCCTGAATAGGCGCGAGGCGGGGAGGCAGGACCAATCCCTGGTCGTCGCCGTGGACCATGATCATCGCGCCGATGATGCGGCTCGAGATGGCCCAGGATGTAGTCTCAGCGTATTGCAGAGTATTGTTTTTGTTCAGGAACTGGATGTCGAACGCCTTTGAAAAGTTGGTGCTGAAATAATGGGATGTGCCAGACTGCAGGGCGCGCTTGTCCCACATCATCGCTTCGATGGATGTGGTCGTATGAGCGCCGGCAAACTTCTCGGTCTCGCTTTTTATCCCTTTGATCACCGGGATGGCGGCTTCCTCCCAGCAGAAGCGTTCGTAAATGTCGAGGATGCGATACATCTCCTCTTTGGCTTCCTCAGCGCTGACGTGCGCGGTGTGACCTTCATGCCAGTAGAACTCGGCCGTGCGCAGGAACAACTTTGTGCGCAGTTCCCAGCGCAATACAGAGCCCCACTGCACGATCAGTACGGGCAGATCGCGCCAGGATTTGATCCACTTTGAATACATGTGACCAAAGATAGTCTCGGATGTAGGCCGCACTGCCAGTTTTTCCTCGAGCTCCTCGCCACCTCCGTGAGTCACCACAGCAAGCTCGGGAGCAAAGCCTTCCACGTGCTCCTTTTCCTTCTCGAAAAAGGAAAGCGGGATCAGGGTTGGGAATGCTGCATTGACATGCCCGGTCTTCTTGAATTCTGCGTCCAGCCAGGCGGTGATATTTTCCCAGAGCGCCCAGCCATAGGGTTTGACGACCATGCAGCCGCGTACAGGCGCGTAATCTGCCAGATCCGAACGGAGCACAAGCTGGTTGTACCATTCTGAGAAGTCCTCTGCCCGTGTAGGTAAGCGCCGCGCTGACTGCCCGTCAGGGCGTATCGAAACGTTTTCTTCAGCCATTTTTCCTCTTTGTTTTCAGGTTACAAGTTGGAAAGTTTGAAGGTTTAACCTTCAACTTCCCAACCTTCCAACTTTTCAACTGCTTCTTGCCTATCCTTCGCGAATGTCAATAATTCTCTTTGATTCACGGGCATGTACATTTCAAATGATGCAAAGAACTGATCGAACGTGGACTGCCAGCCGCGCCCGACCAGT
>DATFET010000291.1:0-2057 GCA_035250835.1 Anaerolineales bacterium | reverse complement strand
CCATAGATAAGGCGCCTGCAAACGAGCCATTTTTTCGAGTGCCTGTGGGCGCGTCAGGATAGGTCGTTCGATCAGCAAATCCATGTCGCTTTCTCTGAGCAGGTTGAATACAAGAGATTGAACCCCTGCGACGTCAGGTTCGGTATTTGGGATCATCAAATGCCCGACGAAGAACCGACGGTCTTCTGCCAGCCAGGCAGGTTTTCCCTGCTGCTCGAGTGCCTGTGCCCACAACATGCGCGGGATATCGGTCATCACACCGCATCCATCACCTTCGCCGTTCACTTCACCGCAGCGGTGTCCCATAATACTGAGGGCTGTCAATGCGCGTTTAAGATTTCCATGCGTCGCTTCGCCATTCTTGCGGACCGATGCAACCAGCGCACAGGCATCGCGTTCATCCAGCCATGTTCTTACATCTGTGGCGGTCAACCAGTGGAAACCTCCCGTAGGGTCTGTATTCTTTGATGATTGATTTTGATTGTTTTGCATGGGTCGCCTCAACTGGTCACTCATAGATAAATTCTTTAAATCATACGGACTGAAAAGAGAAATACTATTACCTGTATGGGTGAAATCATTCGGTGAGCTTTTTACCCATTTGGGTAATACCAAACTTTGAAGCCAGGGATTAACATGACAATCATTGGCATATTTCAAGCGTGGCTGACCATATGACGGATTTCTGTTTTGGTCTTTTCAAAAACTCTCATAAAACTGTATGTTAGCCAAACCTGAAAAGCGAACTCCTACAAACATTAAAGGTGAACTCTTGAATCAGCGAGCGGCAGGCTCACGGTTTCGATCATGTTTTGGTTCCACCAGATGCGGACTTCCATAACTTGTTTCGGGGGATCCGGGATCAAATGCAGGTCGACATCTTCGTGCAGCGGCACTTGGGGCAGATCGATCTGGTGGTTAAAAACGGAGATGCGGCAATAGCCATTCACAGTTCTAGTTTCTCGCAAGCAGAAGATGTCCTTGGTGGAGGAATAAGGCTTAGGAAGGGAGAAGCGGCGGAAGAGGCTGTTGCCTTCTTGTTTGGCATTGGTGAAGCGAATGGAGGGAATTTCGCCGGTGGTGGAGTGGACTTGGTGATAATTGTAGCGCTGGACTTCTTCGTGCAAGACGGGGCGGGCGTCCGCCAAGCTCGTGATGTGTTCGAGGGCACAGGTGCGGACAATGCGATCCTGGAGCCAGCGATAGGGTCGTTCGACCTTGCCTTTGGCTTGGGGTGAAAGGGCATAGATGACATTCACGCTGAGTAGGCGCAGACAAGTGCGCCATTGGGGATCGACCTCATCGGTGCCCAGAACCTGTTTGCGCCACAGGCTATCTCGGTTTTGGACGAAGCGGAAGACCCGCAGATTGTCGACATAATACTGGACCGGTAATCCAAAGGTCTGCATCACGCTTTGCGCCGCCTGGATGTGAGCCCAGGCGGTTTCTTGGTGCTCGAGCGTGGAGCTTCTGAATTATTGACAGTAAGTGTATAGCTGGTAGAGGTGTTATGGAATTTCTAGAGCCTTTGAAACAAAACGTGGCTGAGACTTCAAATGCTACCTTCACGCGTCGCCTGCGGCGGCTACGCTCGTCTCCCACGTTACGATCGATGGTGCGCGAGACTGAACTGAACGCGCGCGATTTTATCTATCCATTGTTTGTGAGGCACGGCAAGGGACGGACTGAGATTCGCTCGATGCCCGGGATCTATCAGCTATCGGTGGATGAAGCTGTCCGGGAAGCAGAATCAGCGGCGAGGGTGGGAATCCCGGCTGTGATCTTGTTCGGCATCCCAGCTACAAAAGATCCGATCGGATCGGAAAACTTTTCATATGATGGAATTGTCCAACAGGCGATCCGCGCCATTAAACGAGAGATCCCTGAAATGGTCGTAATCACGGATGTGTGTCTGTGTGAGTATACCGATCACGGACATTGCGGCATTCTGAACACAGGAGGACAGTATCGCCACGAACTCCCCGAAGGATACGTGCTCAATGACGAGACACTTGAGATCCTGGGCCGTGTGGCTGTCTCACATGCCGAATCTGGCG
>DATFET010000280.1:0-6321 GCA_035250835.1 Anaerolineales bacterium | reverse complement strand
GTGGAAATCTTCAACCTACTCCTGTTAATACCACCACAACGATTACAGGACACAGTCCCAATCCTTCCCTTGTAAACAGCATCGTCACTGTCAGTGTTCATGTCACTGTACCGTTTAGTTCGTCAATACCTACTGGCACCGTAAATATCACTGGGGCGAATATGAATTGTTCCATAAATTTAACCTCAACATCAGCCGGCCGAGGGAGTTGTGCAGTTGTGTTTTCGTCACTGGGAACGAAAACACTTACCGCAACTTATGTGGGTGACAATTTACACCTCAGAAGTAGTGCTACCGCATCTCACCAGGTCTCGACCACGACAGTGGTTACTCCCACGCGCGTCGCTACTGCCGTCCCCCCTCCCGAACTCGTGGTCATTAACGAATTTGTGCCGCGCCCGGGCCATGACTGGAACAACGATGGGATCGTCAATGTGGAGGATGAATATGTCGAGATCCTCAACCACGGTGTGGTCAACGTAAACCTCAGCGGCTACACACTGGACGATGAGGTTAATATCGGTTCGGCGCCATACACACTTCCTGCGGTCGTCCTGAGACCCGGCGAGCGGGTGGTCTTCTATGGCAGTGAAACGGGACTCCTGCTCAGCGATGGCGGCGACGGCGTGCGTCTGCTCAGGCCGAACGGCCAATTGATCGACGCCTATAATTATTTCATCGTGGAACGACCCGATCAATCCTACTGCCGCCTGCCCGATAACGGCGGCGCAGACGACTGGAACGAGAACTGTTTTACCACGCCCGGCCTGCAGAACTCATTGAGCGGGCAAGGCGGCGAGCCTCCCACGGGGGTGAGCGACGACCTCTATTGCCCGATCGCCGATACGCTCCCCCAGGATTTTGCCCAGGCGGAGTGTAATCCGTATGGAAATGATATCTGGCGGGCGGAATATTGGGATGAAACGGGCTGGTATGGTGAAATGAATCTGCCTGAAACAAATGGCAAATGGCCTGTGTTCGCAGACTGAATCTACTGGTTGATTGAAATCTTCGTGCTGTCCTGTACTTCGACCGACGGTGTTTGTACGGGTGTTTCAGCGTTGCGCGGCGGCTCTGCCTTTCGGCCAAACCAGAAGGAAGCCACCGGGTTGGCTCTGATGAACAACTCGTAGATCAACACAGGTCCTGCCACTCCCATAAAAAATGCCAGCCAGATCGAGAGCGCGGGGTTTCCTGTCACAGCTAAAAATTTCTGCCCCCAAAAATCCTGGATCGGGACATGGAAAATCAACAGGATCAGGGTAATCTTCCCAAAGTATTTGAAGAGAGACGCAAGCCTGTCGGTTCGCAGCTCGATCTGCCTCGAGAGCGCCAGGACGAACAGGATGCCCGCCACCGCCTCGATTGTATTGATGACGAACGAATCGTACTGCCGTGTATTGAAGTCGATGCGCGGGATTAAGAAGATATTCATTAAAATGAGCGCGGCGCCCGTCAGGAGGAGAAGAAGCGGGCTGCTGAACAAGCCTTCAGATGTGTTGTGATGCGTTTCACTGCCGAGGATGAAGAAGAAGCCGCTGAGCAGCACAAGGTCGAGGCTGAAGGGCAGGCCGAACAGTTCATATTCCTTTGCCAGCACAGTAAGCGGGAATGGATAGAAGTCCTTGAGGAACAGGCTGGCAATCCCCAGCGTGAGCAGGAGGATGGACCAGCGGACGATGCGGTTGTCGATCTTTCCCACAGTCGCGTAGAACAGATAGGCATACAGGCTCACTGCGAATAGATGCGGCAGGAACCACAGCTGCACCCAGTCCAGGTAGTAGCCTGCCCCGTATAGAGATTTGATAATGCGCCCGATTGCAGTTTGAAAACCAATTCTCCCGAACGAGATCGAAAAGAAATAGATCAGAAAGATGGTGAAAAAAAACGGCTTCAGGAGAGAGTTGAATCGTTTTTTGAAGAATGTCCAGAATCCAACTGAGGGATTGAGCAAATATCCTGAGAGAAAGAAGAACAATGGCATGTGGAACGAGTAGATGACCTTGTGCGCGAACGGCGATATCAGCGCAAAATCATTATGTCCCATTACCACCAGCAGGATGCCGATGCCTCTGGCAACATCAATATATTCAATTCTTTTGGGCATGGATACGGTATCTCCAGGCTGGATTGTACTCCCGAACCCGGACGCTGGCATCTTCACATCTTGACTGCCGATTTTAACTCGAACCTGTCTCAAAATGTCATCCTCCCGAAGGACACACCTGCACCCACCGCAGGCCGTCTCGCCCCGTGGGCTCGCCGAAGGTACTGGGTGTACTTCCAGTGCGGCCCGAACGGGGTGCGGTGTCGGGACGATGTGAGCGAAGCGAAGGATCTTTACCGTCGAAAGTAGAGACTCTTCGGTCGCAGCGAACGCTCCCTCAGAGTGACATGTCTTTTTTGAGATAATTTGTTAATGGGCCGAGGTGCTCACAGGGGAAGAAAGGCCGGTTCGACGGAATCCGCCTCAGGCGTGCGAAGCTGAAGCGTACGTCTGCGGGAAAGAGCGCCGCCTCCCTAGAACCAGTCCCGTTTGTAGAAAATGTAGGTGGCGATGGCGGTCAATGTCAGCGCGATCCCAAAAACGGTCAAGAAGGCAAACGGGTCTGTATCGGATAACGGCAGGATCACGTTCATTCCAAAGAAGCCTGCAACTGTGCCAGGCAGGCTGACTATGATCGTGAGCGCGGCGAGGGCTTTCATCACGCCGTTCAGGTTGTTGGAAATGATGGAGGCAAAAGCGTCCATCATGCTCGAGAGGATTTCCGTGTTGATATTGGTCATCTGGATGGCCTGCTGATTTTCGGTGAGCACATCCTCCAGCAGATCCTGGTCATCCTCGTAATAGTTGAAGATCTGTGTGCGCTGGACGCGTTCCATCATCACTTCGTTCGCCCGAAGTGCCGTGGCGAAATAGGTCAGGCTCTTCTGATACTTGAGCAATTCCAGTACTTCACGGTTGCGGGTGGATTTTTGCAGCTGGTCCTCGATCAACTCGGTCATGCGGTTGATCTCGCGCAGGTGAGTTAGATAGCGCGTGGCGGTCTCGAGGAAAATATAGAGCGCAAATCGATAACGCTTACTGGTTTTAAGCAGGCGGTACTTCCCATTTGCCAGGACTTTAAACATTTCCTTGTCGTAGCGACAGATGGTGACGATCGTGTTGCCCCTGATCATGATCCCGAGTGGAATGGTGATGTAGGGGATATCTGCATCGAGCTGTGAATGGGGGATGCGAATCAGGATGAAGGTGTAATCATCATCCCGTTCCATGCGCGGCATTTCGTCGAAATCAAGGGAATAATTGATGTAATCAATATCCACCCCCCAATTGACAAGCTTTTCAATTTCCTCTGGAGTGGGATCGACTGCCTTGATCCATGTGCCATTGGCCATCGAGTCAAGCTGTTCGAGTCCCTGCTCGGTTGTTTTGTAGATCGTGAGCATGAGTGCCTCCTGTGCGTGAAATCATCACGCAGGGGGCGCCCACCTCCTCCGTGATGTCATGGATACCTTCTTGCAACGCGTGCCGCACGCCAGCTGCCTGGCGGTTGACTCTCTGTGGATCCTAGATCGCTCTCGTCCTGGTTGAACATTATTAATCCTTGCCAATCCTTGTGCCTGTGTATTTTACGCCTGATGGTTGATTCGCACAACGGTTCTTCATTGGATTTGTATTGCGGTTGCCTGACACGCTGCTGAGCAGAAATTTTTCTTGACAATCCCCCTGAGTTAAGTTTCAATGTCATCCATGATTCCCGGTCTGGATGGTCTGCGCGCCATTGCCTTTCTGCTGGTGTTTGCCCTGCACACAGGTTATCTTGAGATTGGCTGGGTGGGCGTTTCCCTGTTCTTCGTGCTCTCTGGTTTCCTGATCACCGGCATCCTGCTCGACATGAAAAAATACCTCGCCTCGAAGGAGTATTTTTTCAAATTCTACGGCCGGCGTTTTCTCCGGATCTTCCCCCTGTATTATTTTTACCTGTTCCTGGTTGTCGTGGCCACCACCTGGCTGATCTCCATCCGCTACCGGCCGAACTATATGCAGATCGCCCAGGACCAGATCTGGTACGCGGTCGCCTATGTGTATGATTTCTTTTTTGCTACAGCCGCCTTCCAGCATTCCAGTTTCCTCGATCATTTCTGGTCGCTGTCGGTTGAGGAACAGTTCTATATTTTCTGGCCGCTGCTGATCCTGCGAACTCCTGAGAAATCCTTGAAGAAGCTGTTCCTGGGACTGATCATCATGGCACCGCTGTTTCGACTTGGCTTCTACTTCATCCATGCTTCGGGGGTATTCCAGTTCCTGGCGGAATCGCCGCAGCAGGTCATTTATCCCCTGCCGTTCAGCCACATGGATGCGTTCGGCTTTGGCGCGTATATCAGCATGTTCAAAATTCCAAACGCGAAGAGGCAGTTCCTGGTTCTGCTGGCGCTGATCCCCCTGACGGGGTTTGCCGCCCAGGTTCTTGCTACGGGTGAAATCGGACCGCTCTCCGCGTTTGGATATCCCCTCCTCTTACCCAATTCCTATCAGTTCGTCTGGGGATATACACTATTGAATTACCTGTTTGCCATTTTGATCTACGGGGTGGCGCGGGAGGGATGGTTCGTCCGTTTTCTGGAAGTCCACCCCATCCGTTATCTCGGCAAAATTTCTTACGGCTTGTACGTCTATCACTTGCCCATTATCTGGTTCGCCGGCCGGATCGCCGATCTGGGGATCGTGCCGCCCCTCCTGAAACCGCTGACGGCTCTCATTTCATTTTTTGTAACGCTTCTGTTCGCGTCTCTGAGTTACTCGTTAATGGAACGCCCAATCCTGAACATGAAAGACCGCTTCTTTTCACTCAGGAAACCTGCGAAACAGGAAAACGTGCTTGTTGTGACGGCGGATGTATGAGTACAAAACTCAGGGAGTCCGTTTCGTGGGAAAAGGCGATGATCGCCTTCCTCTTCCTGTTGGGGATTACCCTGCGCCTGCGCCAATATCTGACGGGGCGCTCCCTGTGGGCAGACGAAGCCATGCTGGCACTGAACATCGTCAACCGTTCGATCGGAGGCTTGTTCAAGCCATTGGATTACGACCAGGGTGCACCGATCGGGTTCCTGCTCGTCGAAAAGATGTTCAACCTGCTGTTCGGCAGGAATGAATATGCCCTGCGCCTCTTTCCCCTGCTGACTGGGATTCTCTCCATCTGGCTGTTCTACCTGCTGTCGAAGCGGATCACAAAAGGAGCAGGGCTGATCACTGCCCTGGCATTGTTTGTCCTGAACCCGCGGCTGATCTATTATTCATCGGAAGCAAAACAGTATATGGTGGATGTGGCTGTATGCCTGGCTCTGCTGCTTCTGGCTTCTCCGCTGTTCGAAAATAAGAGTCAAAAAAAGGATTTTGTCCGGCTGGCTGCGGCAGGCTTTCTTGCTTTGTGGTTTTCACACCCCTCCGTGTTTGTCCTGGCAGGGATCGGGCTGACCCTGGTTATCATGTATCTGAAAAGGCGTGATACCACTCATTTGGGGTATGTCATTGGGATGGGGATACTATGGATGATTACAGTTGGCGTTTTGTATCTCCTCGTCCTGAACGAACTGCAGCAAAATGCGTACATGCAGGAATACTGGCAGGGCGCATTTTTCCCTTTCCCACCCTGGAGCGATCCAGGCTGGTTCGATAGGAGCCTCACCGAAAACATCGGCGTGCAGTTTGGCATCCCTTATGGGGTGGATCTGGTATTCGGGTTTATGCTGGCTGGCTGGATCGTCTTATGGCAGACGAGACGGACATATGCGCTCGCTTTTGGGCTGACCCTGTTCCTGACCCTGGCTGCCTCAGCCGTGCGGCTGTATCCTGTGTTCGAGCGGATGATCCTGTTCCTGATCCCGATCGGGCTCATCCTGATCGGAAAGACTGTGGAGGCTCTGGATCGAAAACTGCAAAGCCTTCGGTGGGCAGGCAAATTGATCACACTGGCTATCGCAGGTTTCATGATTTATGGACCGCTCATAACATCCATCAGCAATTTTATCGAACCGAAATATTTCGAGCACATACACCCGGCTATGCAATTCCTGGACGATACATGGAAAGATGGGGATATCGTATTCGTTACCCATGGAGCTGTGCCTGCATTCGAGTACTATGCTCCGGCCTATGGGCTGACTGGCATTCCCTATCTTTCAAGCCAGCGCCAGGATTATCAGCAGCCTGAGCGCATCCTGAAACAACTCGACTCCCTGCTTGGCAGACGGCGCGCCTGGATACTCATGTCTCATGTTTATGAAAAAGGCGACTTCAATGAAAGAGGTTTCATCCTG
>DATFET010000251.1:0-3473 GCA_035250835.1 Anaerolineales bacterium | reverse complement strand
AGCAGGCGCGCCGCACTATAGATATCTTCTACAGTATCACCTTTATCCATGGCGTTGAGAATTTTTTGCGATCCCGACTCCGCTCCGATCCAGACAGTCCGGCATCCCGCTTTGGCCAGAGAGACGGCCGTCTTCTCATTGACCAGGTCTGCGCGCTGCAAACATTTGAACGGGATGACCGCGTCTGCCTCATGCAGCAGGACCGCGAATTTTTCGATCCAGTTCGGCTTCAACCCCAGAATGTCATCCGCGAACCAGATGTGATCGGGAGCGTATGTCTCCTTGACCCATTTCATCTCAGCCACAACATTTTCTGGCGAGCGGGAGTTATAACGCTGGCCCCAGATCGGCTTGGCGCACCAGTTGCAGTGATATGGACAACCGCGCGTCGTGACCATGTTCATCGAAAAATATCCATGCCGCCTCATCCATATCGAGCGATACTTTTCGATATCAATCAGGTCCCAGGCTGGGAATGGCAATTTATCGAGGTTTACAATATCGGGGCGTCGTGTCGGCCGCAAGATATTGCCTGATGCCAGCCCTGGGATTGGACCCACTTCCGCTTCGCGGCCAGCCGAAAGCTGATCCAGCAGCTCGATCAGCGTCTCCTCCCCTTCACCGAGTAGGCAGTAATCCGCGCCTCGCCCAAGATAGTCCGCAAAATGATCTGTCGCATCCGCCCCGCACAAGATGACTGTGCAGCCGTGCGACTTTGCCATAGTGATCATACTGAAGGCAGCTTCGCGCATCCTGAGCAGACACATCTTGGATAGATAATTGAAATTGTCTTCATAGATGATCGCGTACTGCGGGCAATGCTTTTCCAAAGCGATAGACCATTCGTCCTCGGATTCCGCCAGCATCGCATCGAACAAAGCGACGTCATAGCCATGCTGGCGCAGCCAGCCTGCCGCGTACAACGTTCCCAGCGGCGGATACGGCTGCATCGCCTCCCAGAGCTTAGGGTCAAAGCGCAGATAATAGGATTGGCCGAGCAGGATCTGGGTCATTACTTCTACGCTCCGATCGCCGTCCCCGGCGATTGCGTCACTGCCCTGAGTGCCGATAATTTACTTTCGAACACTTCACGGGTCCATTTTCGATGGTGATGAAAATTCCCCTGGCAGACCTCCGCGTTGAAAACCGTCTCATCGCCGAATCCATTCTGCTTGGAGAAGCGGGCAATCTTGCGGTTCATTTCCCAGGATTCAAAGTGGTTACCCAGGTCGCCGCGCAAGGGAAGCTCTAAAAGCTTTTGAAAGATAGATACGGGTTCTACACCGAAATTATGTGAGTCTGTGAAGGCGTTCGGCAGGAATTCCATCGCCCAGGCATTGGACTCGATCAACTGATGATAAATATCCATTCCTGTAATGGGAATCATCTGACACAGCTCGCGAGCTGAATACAAATCATGCAGGGGCCACTCGAGCGCGTTTTTAGAGACGATGAGGTTCGGACAGATCGTATGCCCGAACTGTTTAACCATCCGATTGAATAGCAACGCGAAGGCACGGGCTGTCCATAAGCGCCTGGGGACCGTGACAAGCATGTAATCGAAGTCATCCGCTTTGGACACATTCAACACAGCCAGCGAGCCGGTCAGCGCCGCCATGCGGATGAACGGCATCGAGCCGAGAATCCGTCCATAGCGCAGTGCGGTTGGGAGCAGCTTTCTCGAATGGGCTTCCCGCTGCCTGCGGACCTCGACGATCTCCTCCCGCCCGGGCAGCGTAAAATACTCACCTGTTTGGACAAGAATATTCATCTCTTCAAGAGTCCGATCCAGGGTTTCAATTGATATTTCCAGACCGATAAGATAGCGATGGATTTCTGGTGCGGTCAACGGGTGGTCGAAGATATCGGAGTAGGCGACCGTTTGGAGAATGGCGTCTGGAAGGCTTTTGGAAGAACCGTCCACAGAGTTCTGCATGATTTACACAGCCTGATTCTTGACTATCAATCCGCAAATGCTTGGCAGAAGATTAATGGGTAATGAGACAAGGGGTGATACGAAACATCCGATGGGATAATATGAGTCGTATACTCTTGTAGAACTATACAACGCCTGAGAGGTTCTGTCAAACAAGACTTATGCACCTGGCAGTTGTCACGCCGTTTCCCCCTGCAATTACCGGTATCGGACAATATGGGTATTATGTCACGCGTGCACTGGCAAATTCTGGCTGTTTCTCACAGCTCACCGTCCTGGCCGGGTCGTCAACAGACGGAGAAACACCCAATCACCTCGGCTTGGCGGATATCGAATATTGCTGGCAGCCCGGCTCGTTGAACGCGAGTCCGGCCATTTTGTCCCGATTGAAGCGTCTGCATCCCGATCTGGTCTGGTTCAATCTGGGCGCCAGCATGTTCGGCAGGTCACCCCTTTCCAATGTCTCGGGATCTCTGACCCCGATGTTCTCAAAACAGATCGGCTTTCCCACGGTTGTCACACTGCATGAGCTTGTTGAATTCGCTGATTTGCGCGCCCTTAATGTACCCGGGGGACCTTTTGCATACTGGGGAGCGCGCCTGCTGACACATATCGCCACCCATGCGGACCTGCTTTGCCTGACGATACGACAGTATGCAGAGCGCCTTTCAAAGCGGCAGCTCGACTGTGTCCACATCCCCATCGGTGCATATCACGAGCCTGAATTATTGGATGAATATCACTCGCAGGAATTGCTTTTTTTCACCACTCTGGCGCCCTTTAAGGGCCTCGAATTATTGATCGATGCATTTCACAGGCTTCGAAAAAATTATCCTCGATTGAATTTGAAGATCGCAGGGACGACTCACACGCGCTTCCCAAAATATGCGCGGGAATTGAAAAAGCGGTTCGACGGAATGGAAGGCATCGAATGGCTGGGACAGGTTCCCGAGGAACAGGTCAAGGACCTTTTCCGCGAGTCTCAGGTTGTCGTTGTGCCTTATTCAGCTTCGACCGGCTCATCGAGCGTGCTCTATCAGGCTGCCACGTGGGGAAGGGCAATTGTCGCCTCCGATTTGGTGGAGATCCGCACGCTTGCCTGTGAGAGCGATCTGCAGATCGAATTCTTCCAGGCGGGGAATGCCGAAAGCCTGTATCATGCGATCCGAGCTCTGCTTGATTCCCCGCGCAGACGCCGTCTGCAGGCTGAGCACAATTTCAACTCAGTATTACCTACTCGTCCAGAAGAGACCGGGAAGAGATATATCCAGGCGTTGCAATCTACGTGCGCCTGGGTGTATCGAAAGCAGGATCGTGATCAACACGGGTACTGGCTTGCAATCTACGTGCGCCTGGGTGTATCCCTATATCTTGCCGTCGCAATCTGCGAGGGGTGCAGGGATGGAAGAGCGTCTAATCGCGTCCAAAATTCTCTCTACCTGGTCGCAATCTGCGAGAGGTGCAGAGATGGAAGAACTGGCCGTTACCGCAGTAACAGTCAGGTAGAGTCGCAATCTGCGAGGGGTGCAGGGATGGA
>DATFET010000236.1:0-10601 GCA_035250835.1 Anaerolineales bacterium | reverse complement strand
GGTGAAGCGGGCGAGTTCCAGATCATCATAGCCAACGACCGCCAGATCTTTGGGGATGGAACAACCGGCTTCTGCGGCAGCCCGCAAAGCACCCAGGGCCATCAAGTCATTCAAGGCAAAAATGGCTGTTGGCCGTGGATTCATCGCGAGGATAGAATGGGTGATTTCCATGCCTGACTGAGCGTGATAGTCGCCGCGGATGATCAGGGTTTCATCGCAGGGCAGATCCGCCTCCTCGAGTGCCCGCCGATAGCCGGTCATACGTTCTGCACTGGGAGTGATGCTGGAGGGTCCGGCGATACAGGCGATCCGTTTGTGACCGAGCTCGATCAAGTGACGAGTTGCAAGTAACCCCCCAAGTTGATGATCCGTCAACACGGTGTCGACTTCGACCTGCGGGAGGTCACGGTCGATCATCACCACTGGCATCCGCTGACGGAGCAAAAAGTCCAGTGAGTCTGCCTGGTCTCCCGCTGCGACAAAAATGATCCCATCCACCTGCTTCTTGCTCAAAACATCCACATAGAATAATTCCCGCTGTGTATCCAGCTCGGTGTTGCATAAGAAGACGCTGTAGCCTTTCTTGAAGGTTTCGTCTTCGATGCTTCGGCTGATTTCGGCAAAGAAAGGGTTGGCGCTGTCTGGCAGTACCAGTCCGATCGTGTTGGTCTTTCCCTGGCGCAAAGAGCGCGCAAGCGCGTTTGGGCGATAGTTCAATTCGGTCATCGCCGCCAATACGCGCTCACGGGTTTCCTCGGAAACGACTCGAGTGTTGTTTATAACATGTGAAACAGTTGCATAAGAAACCCCCGCACTTTCGGCTACTTCCCGGATCGTCGCCATCTATAGATTTCCTTGTGAAAATCTGGTATACTGATCTAGGTAAACGTTTACGCAAACGTTTTTATCATTATAGTCAAAGGTTTATCCAGAGTCAACCCCCATTTATCAAGGCTTCCAGTCATTGGTCATAACGGGAGTGTCCGTTGAAAACAAGTGCCGATGGGATATTGAAACATGTAGAACGTCTATCAGTCCAAATTGGATGCAGGCCAATTGGGTCAGTTACCAACCTTGCCGCGGCCGAGTACATCTGTGAAGTTTTCAAGCAAAGCGGCTTGGCGGTGGAAGAGCAGGAAATCTCCTGTCCGCGATGGATCGAGGAGCATACTCTTCTAGAGCTCAATGGCGAACCTTTGGAAGCATCTGCAAATACTTTTTCCCCTGCCTGTGATATTTCTGCGCCAACCCTCCCTGTTTGCACTCCAGCAGAATTGGAGCTGGCTGCGATCACAGGGAAAATCCTTGTCTTATACGGCGATATGGCACAGACAGAACTGGCCGCGAAGGGCGGCATCTACATCTCGGAACGCGATCGCAGGATCATCCAGATCCTGGAAGAGAGACGGCCAGCCAGTATCATTACGATCAATCCCACTTTACATGCACGCTGGCGTCTGATCGAGGATTTTGATCTCGAGATCCCCTCTGTCACCGTCTCGGCCCGCTCCGGCCTTCAAATCCTCAGGAACCCCGGCGCGGTCTTACAAATGAAGATTGCTGTCCGCCGTTCTCCCAGCCGGACAGCCAACGTTATTGGAAGGCTGGAGGGTGAGATCCCCGAACGGGTCGTGCTCTGTGCTCATTACGATAGCAAAGTGGATACTCCCGGCGCTTATGATAATGCGGCCGGCGTGGGAGTCCTGTTGACATTGGCTGAACACCTTTCACAGCAAAAACTACGACACACGCTGGAATGGGTGGCTTTTACGGGAGAGGAAGGCGCCGGTCTTGGGGACATGGAGTACGCCCGCAGAACGGGGGATGGATTCGATCTCATGACCGCAGCCCTTAATTTCGATGGTGTTGGTCCTTTTACGGGGACAAGCACGGTCGCATCTTTTGCTGCTTCGCCCGAATTGGAAACACACATTGATGAGCAAATTAACGATTATCCTGGAGTGCTAAGAGTTGAACCCTGGTCTGCCAGCGATCATTATATTTTTTATTCGAATGGAGTGCCGAGCATTGCTTTTACGAGCAGAGGAATCAGAGATATCTATCACACACCCTCCGATTCGTTTGAGTGGATCAGCGGCAAAAAGCTGGTAGAAGCAGCCCAATTTGGTTTGGATATCATCAAAGTATTGGACAAGAAAGGTCTGTCGTGGAGCCGCCCAAAGAAATAACCCTGGCTCTGTCCACGTGGTGAGCTGAGGAGAAGCCTTTCATGAGTCACTATATTGGCATCGACCTTGGTGGAACAAACTTGCGCGCCGCAATCACAGATACAGAGACGGGTCAGGTCTTCCACCAGCGCACGTTCCCTACCCTGGCTACCGAAGGTCAGGAAGCTGTGATTCAGCGTATTGTCCAGCTCATCCGTGAGTTGACTCAGGCAGGCGGGAATTCAAATGGCGCCATAAAAGGTGTTGGCGTCGGTGTCCCAGGAACTCCCGATATCGATAGGGGAGTTATACAATTTCTGCCGAACCTGCCCGGCAAGTGGCTGAACGTTCCTCTGCAGGCCATCATCGAGGAGCAGGTGCAGCTGCCGGTCGCGTTGATCAACGATGTACGTGCGATCACACTCGGGGAGTGGACATTTGGTGCAGGTCGAGGCGTGGAGACTGCGGTATGCCTTGCAATCGGGACCGGCATCGGGGGCGGGGTGATCGTGAATGGAGAGTTCCACCTGGGGATCGGCGGAACAGCCGGCGAATTCGGTCATCATGTTGTGGAGGTGGATGGCCTGCCCTGTGGTTGTGGCGGAAAGGGCTGTTTGGAACTCTATGCCTCCGGTCCGGCTATTGCCGCCATGGGAGTGAAGGAAGTGATGCATGGGCATACGACCCGCATCGGCGAGCTGGCTGACCATGACCTGAACCGCATCGATGCAGAGATGATCTTTCAGGCTGCCAGGGAAGGGGACCCGCTTGCGAACGGAATCTTACAGCGGGTCGGGATGTATCTGGGGATCGCGGTGGGGAACATTTTAGGGATCATCAGCCCGCAGCGAGTCATCTTTGGCGGCGGCGTGAGCCGTGCAGGCGATCTGCTGCTCAGGCCGATCATGCAGACGGTGAACGAGCGCGTGCATGTGATCCCGGTTGAGAAAGTGGAATTTGTCCTGGCTGAGCTCGGGAGCCGCGGCGGACTGGTCGGCGCCGCGCTATGGGCAAAGCGCAAATGCGAGGGACAAAAAGATAGCTTACTGATCTAGAGTAGGGAGAGGTTGCCTTGTGAATACGAAAAAGCCTTCAGCAAGAATCGCAATGGGAAGTGACCATATCGGTTACCCGTTAAAGGAAGAGATCAAGACGTATCTGAGCGAGCTGGGATACGTCTACACGGACTGTGGCACCCAATCCGCGGAACGCACAGACTACCCTCTTTTTGCGAAGGATGTCGCTACTGCAGTCATCTCGCAACAAGCGGATCTGGGGATCTTGATCTGCGGTACGGGCGTGGGGATGGCGATCAGCGCGAATAAAGTAAAAGGGATTCGCGCCGTCGTGTGCAGTGAGCCCTATTCTGCAATGCTCTCACGCCAGCATAACAACACGAACATCCTGGCTTTTGGCGCGCGGGTCGTCGGATCGGAACTGGCAAGGATGATCGTAAAAGCCTGGCTGGAGGCTGAGTTCGAGGGCGGACGGCATGCCTCCCGTCTGGAGATCATTTCTCAGCTGGAGTCTGAGGAGCAGCTTGAAATTCCAATACAGGTGGAACGCTCGAATCAGGATTTGCTTACTCAAACGCGGATGAATATTGCAGACACCGGCAGGATGGTCTTCGAGCGCCACCTCACAGATGCAGCGGGTGGGAATATCAGCGTCCGTATGGGTGAGTTAGTTTGTATCACGCCGCGTTACAGCGGGAGCAGGCGGCACTGGAGTCTGCAACCGGACCAGGTCCTGGTCTGTGATCTCTCAGGCAGCAAACTGGCAGGAGATGGAGAAATTTCGCGCGAGGCAAAGGCACATTTCAAAATCTATCAGGAATTCCCGGATGCCGCCTGTGTCCTCCACTCCCATGCCCGTAATGTAATGGTCTTCGCCGCCGCAGGCCAGCCAATCGAACCTGTCCTGGAGGCCACCCTGAAATTTGGGACGATACCCGTCACAAACTTTGCCCCTTCCCATTCACAGCAGCTGGCGGATGCAATCGTTGAACAGCTTCGCGGCAAGGATGAAACCATTCGCAAGTATGCGGCGGCTGTAATCGCTCCCTGGCATGGATTGTTCGTCGTCGGTAAGGATCTCGATGCTGCCTTTGATCTGACAGAACGGATCGACGTCAATGCTCATTGTATTTTGTTGGGCCGTCTATTGTCCGAGAATGGGGTCACGGATGCTAAATTCATACGGACGAGATTAAGTGAGGCGATCAGGGACTTCAATGATCATCACCCTCACGCCTAACACTGGGATCGATCATACACTGCAGGTATCGAAGTTTCAACTCGACAAAACGATCCGCGCAACCGACTCCGCCTGGGGGATGGGCGGCAAGGCAACAGACGTTTCCTGGATCCTCGGCAGGCTCGAGGTTCCAACACGCGCCCTGGGTTTCGCGACAGGTCCGAACGGGTTAAGAATGGAAAGCATGCTGCAGCAGCGCGGGGTCGAGACAGACTTCGTCTGGGTCGAAGGAGAGACGCGGCTGAACTCGGTCATCGTCGTCGCGGGGGAGGCGCAGTCGACGATCACATCTTCGACCCTGAAGGTTTCCACCGAGCATCTATCCGAGTTCAACAGTCGGTACCAGGAAGCCCTCAAACGCGCATCCTGTGTGGTGATGGGCGGCAGTCTGCCGATGGGGGTCCCGATGGAATTCTACGGCGAGGCCATCGACCTGGCCCATGGCCATGGAGTGCCGGTGATCTTCGATTCCAGCGGAGCGGCGCTCCTGGCCGGCCTTCAACACCATCCCAGGCTCGTCAAACCGAACCTGGTGGAACTGGATGACCTGCTTGGCTACCAGCCTGCCACCCAAATTGAAGCAGCACAGGCAGGCAGGAGATTGCGCAGGGAGTATGGTACGGATGTGATCATCACGTTGGGAGAACAGGGAGCCATCGCATTGTTTAGAGAAGGTTCTTACTTCGTCCATCCTATTTCCATAGAGGTCCTGAGTTCCGCAGGCGCGGGAGACGGCGTGTTAGCCGGTATGGCGCTTGCCTATTCTCGACGGGAATCCCCAGAATATGGTTTACGGCATGGCTTTGCACTCGCCGGGGCGATCCTCAAAACACTGGCAACTGCTGATTTCCAGGTCGAGGAGTACCAGGAACTGATTTCCCAAATTTGCATTACACCACTTGATAACTGAATTCAGTCTGCGATGTCTCTGATTAAGAGGGGAAAGGACATAGAGATCACAGTACCCAGCTTTTCCTGGGACTGGGCAACGACATTCCCCTGATGCACATGGACGATCGCTTTGACAATTGCCAGGCCCAGGCCATTGCCCGGGTAGGCAGAAGCATTGCGGGCGCGGTGGAACCGCTCGAACATGTGCGGCAGGTCTTCGGCCGGAATGCCGATACCAGAATCGGTGACGGTCAATACGACTTCATTCGTTGACCTTGCGAGGCTAACCGATATGGCCTCACCCGCTTGCGTGAATTTGAAAGCGTTCTCCAGCAGATTGCTGACGACCTGGCGAAGTTGAGACTCACTGCCTTGTATCTGAAGGGATTCATCCGCCACATTCATCGTGAACATTCGCTCGGTCTGCTCGGCGCGGGAGGCAAACTGCTCGCCCAGCTCTCGGACAAGCCCGGCGATGTCGACGGGTTCGAAATCGGAGATAGAGTCCGATGCTTCGATGTGCGAAAGATCCAGCAAATTCTTCACCAGCGTTTCCAGCCGTTGACCCTGCTCCTGTGCCCGCGCCATATAGCGGAGGCGGTCTGAGACATTTTCCTCGTCCCGCGCCAGTTCCAGGTTGGCTTGCAGCGCGGTGAGCGGGGTATGTAGCTCGTGTGCAGCATCTGCCACAAAGGCGCGCAATGTAGATACGGTCTGCTCCACTTGTTCTGCCATGCCATTGAACGAATTCGCCAGTGAGATAAATTCCTGTTGCTTCTCATGAGGCAGATCCACGCGTACTGCAAGATTGCCTTGGGTCATTTGATGGGTCGCTTTCTGTAGCGCCAATACAGGTCGAGTCACGCGCTGGCTGATGAACCAACCCGTGATTGCGGCAAGGGCAATGGCAAAGATACTGGCGAACAGCCAGGCAGCAGTAACAGAGCCGATCACATCCGCGCCATAACTGGGTCCCTTGGAGAATTCTAGGGTACCCAATTTTCGCCCATTAGCAGCATGGAGCAACACACTTACAATTTGTGAGGATCGTTGTGTGATACTCGGATTGGATCGGGCGACAAATCCATATCCATAGGGTGAGGCGCTCACCGGAACAATAATGTCAGCCGATTTTCCCTGGACGATCTGTTTTTCACCGGGAATGTCCTCCGAAAGCGGAGAACTTTCATCACTACGATAAAACAGGACCGGACCTTTATCTGGCGGCGGATCGACTGGCATGCTAAACATTACACTACCTACAAATGGCATTCCCGCGGATACAGCCACAACTTGATTTGGGTCAGGGACACCTGAATCGGCAAGTATATTTCCATTCGTATCGAGTAAGCGGATTTGAGCCTGCGACAAAAACGCCAGCCCACGAATTTGGTCTTGCAGTGGAACTTCCTGCAAATCAGATTGCAGGATCTGCGCAATGACTGGTTGTAAGGCAGTTGCGTTCCCATGCAGATATTCAAGTTCCTGGTCCGCGTAATAACTACGCAACACGAGCAGCATCATGGAACCCAGTGACAATGCCGCGAGCAAAGCAATCAACGCATAGCTCGCCGGTAACCGCCAGCGAATGGAATTTCGATTCATAATCATCTACCTTCATTTCGTCATTGCGAGGGTCGAGATGCGAAGCATCGAAAGCCCGAAGCAATCTCAAAGCACGACCAAACAATTGCTTACAGGTTAGTTGAGATTGCTTCTCGTAGACTCGCAATGTCAATAATTTACGGCCTCTTTATTATTATCGGGATACTGATGAGGACGACCTCAGCCATAATTCTATCGCCACTTTTGCGTCCCCACACCATCACCATGGATCGGGGGTCAAGATTATCAAGCAATGAAATAGAATTTCTTCTTATGCATATCCTATTTCCACTGCATGGAGGAGTTACGGTATTTTAAACACCACCGGGTTGCTGATAAACAAGATCTCAGCAATAACTCTATCGCCAGTCTTGCGGCCCCACACGGTGACAGAGGATTGAGATGTGAGGTCATCGAGGGAACCTTCCGCGACGGTCTGTTGCCAGACTTGAGTCTCTCCGGCAGTCGGCGCACTCGGCGGTTGAGTGGTCTCAAGATATATTGTTGTTTCGTTGCTGATGATGACTTCCACCTTTGGACTGTTATTATCTTTAGGAGAACCTGCCATAGCCTCACCTCCGCCATTTACTACGACAACCCCTTCCCCACCTGCATCCATTGAAACGGATTGAATGAGGATGGTCTTATCCTTACGCTCTACGAACAAACCAATCACCTCCGGCTTGGACAGCGGGAGTTCCGGGGCAGGCGTCACCTGAATGGATATTGTCATCACATCGCCTCCCCCTCCCATCGACAACGGACCCAGAGGATTGACTCCCTGATTTAGCATTCGCCCGCCAATGAAAGCCGCTGCACCCACTAATACAACTAGAATACTGGGTCCTAAGATCATTTTTTTATTCTGCATGATTTTCTCCTATTTTCAGACCCTAAAGGCATTTAAGACCGACAGGGTCCATATATGTTATTTCTTGATAGCCAGCGGATCCATGTAAAGAAAGACATCGGCCACAATCCGGTCTCCACTGCGGCGTCCCCATACTGTGATGAAGCTTTGTGTGTTCAGATCGTCAAGAGTTCCTTCCTCCACCGCCTGCTGCACATTGTGAACTTCACCGTTGACCGGCGCCGGAAATTCGGTGACATCTTTATAGATCTTTGTCTGACCTGTGATGACAATTTCGACCCGGACTCCACTATTCTCATCGATCGGCGAATCTCCCGAAACGCCACCCACACCAGGTCCAAACGTGACCGCCTGAACGAGGATCGTGTTGTCTTCCCTTTCCACGAACGTCCCGGTGAAGTCACCCTTCGTGTTCGGCAGCTCGGGCGCCGGTGTGATCTCGTTGATCGAAATGGATACGCGTCCGGTGCCGGGTCCTCCCAGCCCAACGGTTCCAATGTTTCCGTTGAGCAGTCTCCCGGCAGCGAATGCCGCAATGCCGACGAGGAGAATGACAATACCGAGGAAGATGTACGCTCTTTTATTTTGCATATCACTCCTAACTGTTGGTCGAGTAGCCCGTGCTCGTCGGGCATATCAAGACCAACACGCTTCAAAGATTTGTTCTGTGACAAAAGTTCCGTTTGCTACGTGGTGGTTTCGATACGTGGTGCGAGGCGCCACTGCTCAACCACCGGGTTTGCTTGTTATTCGTACCTCAAGGCCTCAATCGGGTCGAGACGCGCGGCGCGGATGGCAGGATATAGCCCAAACACGATCCCGATCAGCACAGCAACACCGAAGGCCAGCGGAATACTTCCGGGCAGCAACAATGCCACTCCTTGATTCAATATGGCAGCCAACGGAATGGCGAGAATGCCCAGCACGATTCCTACTACTCCCCCGGCGGCGCTGATCAGTACTGATTCGAGCAGGAATTGCCTGACAATA
The DNA here is from genome assembly GCA_035250835.1 of Anaerolineales bacterium. Taxonomy (GTDB): domain Bacteria; phylum Chloroflexota; class Anaerolineae; order Anaerolineales; family Villigracilaceae; genus Defluviilinea. Next base: position 1,820 of record DATFET010000236.1, on the reverse strand, counting down.
TCCCTTTGTCTTGCGCCTACCGCCAGGCGCACACCGATTTCACGCGTCCGCTCAGTAACGCTGACCAGCATCACATTCATAATCCCAATCCCGCCGACAATGAGCGAGACGGTCGCCATGGCTGCAAGCAGGAGGGAAAATGTCTGCGCAGCCGCCTGTTGTTGACCAAGAATATCGTTACGCGTGAGCATGTCAAAATCATCCTGATAATTCCCCTCAGCGTCCTTTTCGATCTGATGCCGTTCACGCAGATAATTTGTGATCTGTTCCTTTGCTTCGTCGATGCGATTTGCATCTGTGACATGGACGACCATGTACACAGAAGGCTCTTCCTCGTATAACGTTTGGATGACAGTGCTGATCGGCATCAACACGCCTTCGTTGGGATCAGAGCGATAGCGTTCCTGTACATCCGTGCTTTCCAGTTCGGTGACTATACCGATAACCTGACAGCGCGTGCGGTCAACCCATATCGTCTCGCCGACGGGATTGTCGCCTGAAAATAGATCGAGTGTAGTCTGATAACCAAGCACACAGACAGGCGCACCCGCGTACACCTCATCGGTCGAGAAAAAGCGCCCGTCGCTGAGCAAGTCCTCGGCTGTGAATGCAGAATTGCCCGTCCATCCTGCTGGCTGAATCTCACCGCTGGAGATGATCCCATCGATGGCATCTGCGGTCGTTCCGATGGTAGTGATCTCCACGGTATTCTTTCCAAAGCGCGCCTTTATGGTTTTGGATACGGACATTTCAACGCGTTCCACGAGGGGGAGGGTGGACAGCATTTCGAGCCCATCCGCAAATGTCAATGTTTTTCCGGTTGGTTGGAATTCGCCATCCTGCATGGCAAAACGCTGACCGATTTGAATCTGATTCGCACCGAGCGACTGAAATGTGGCATCCACCGCGGCGCGCGCCCCATTCCCGAGCGCGAGCATTGCAATCACGGACGCGACCCCGATCACTACACCCAACATCGTGAGTGCAGCGCGCAGCTTGTTTGCTGAAACACTCCGCAAGGCGGTTCGCAACAGATCAATCAGCGACATTTGCCAGCTCACTTTCGTGGAGTGCACCATCGAGCATGTGATAAATGCGACTGGCATTACCCGCAACATTCCTGTCATGCGTGACGACGATGATTGTGCGACCCTCTCTGTTCAATTCTTTCAGCAAACGCATAATCTCGATACCCGTTTTGCTATCAAGATTCCCTGTCGGCTCATCGGCAAGGATGACGGCGGGTCGCGTGATCAAAGCCCGAGCGATTGCCACGCGCTGTCGTTCACCGCCCGAAAGCTCCATCGGATGATGATCTGCGCGGTGATCCAATTGGACGTGGACAAGCGCCTCACGCGCACGATTGAGCTGATCCTGAACTCCGAATTCTCCCTTCCGGTAAGCCAGCGGCAGCGCGACGTTTTCCCACGCAGAAAGTCTCGGCAATAGGTTGAAGTTTTGAAAGATGAAACCAATGCGTTTGCCGCGCAGATCTGCCAGTTCATCACGCCTCAAGGATGAAACGGATTGTCCTTCCAGAAAATATTCGCCCGAGGTGGCGCGGTCCAGCAAGCCGAGCAGATTCAGCAGTGTGGACTTTCCGCTTCCCGAGGCGCCCATCAGGGCGATGAAATCTCCTGCCTGGACGGTCAGGTCTGCATCTCGCAGCGCGGTGATAGTGCCTGCTCCCATTGAGTAGGTACGGGTAAGTCTGTTGGTGCGGATGACCAGCTCGCTCATAAATATTTGGCTCCTTGCGCCGTCCACCGCTTCGCGGCTTTTCAAGGCGGCGCAAGCATGATCTTGAGAACACCGCCGGG